>CAZXHL010000006.1:0-54922 GCA_964640545.1 uncultured Bacteriovorax sp.
GTAGCACTCCCCTTGTCCTGAGTAATGAATATAAATATTTAATATGACTTAGAAAGGCTACTACACGCGCCCTTACAACACTTAAGCGCGCACAGTTTAATTAAGACCTGATTCGGGGCTTGGTATTAGGCAGTCATCAAGATTCGAGTTCGCGGCGAACCCAGGTTACAACTTCGGTCACTTTATCCAAAAAGGACTCCTGACTCTTAAAGACCACACGGTTTTTGTGGGGCTGCCAAACTTTCTGAATCTTAGAATCGAGCTTCAACGCCTCTTCCGGACTTTCAGTTCGAACCGGATTCGAAAAATCGTAGCCCATTTTCGCACCAGGGGTTTCAAGATGGAGAACCGATGCGTAACGACTCAACTCTTTCTTGAGTGTAGTTCCTACCTCTCCGAGAAAATCATCCAATCCCCCAGGAAAATAAGCCGCACAATCCAAGGTTCCTCGATCGCAGAGAAGAATCTGTGCCTTGGTTTTCTTCCCAAGTGCCAGGGCTTCGGCTTGCTTCTGAACATAATAAATCGCTGATTGAACTCGTTTAAGCTCCAACTTGTTTTCAGCTCTTGGAAAACCGCCGTTATATAAGAGTGATGCCGTTTCTGGCAAAACATACACACGACTTTGAAACTCTTTTCTCAAGACATCAGCTACAGCAGTTTTGCCAGCCCCGGGGCCGCCAGTGAGACAAATGACTTTTAGATGTTCGCTTCGTGTTGGCATATTGTCGTCATATAAGAGACAACGATCTTGGTCCAGGGCTAAGACTTTTTTGATTAGGGCGCTGCCTCTTGAAGTAAGCCACTCCTCGCAAAGTCCACCTCTTCTTTTATTGCAACGGCATCTACTGCCGGATTGGCGATATGCCTAGGCTTTAAAAATTTTACCCAGGCCTTGCCCTCCTTCATCCTGGCCAAACGCCAAACGGTCTGAAGCATCGAATCGTCATCAACAAAGGCTGTTTCTCTCAACGGCTCAAAATGAAGCATCACGGGTTGAACAAGAACATCATCTCTCGCAGCAATTTTAAACGTTCCTAACTGCCATTGGTATTGATTCCATAAACCCGTTTTTCCAGAAGGATAGATCATCAGACGCTGCTCCTTCTCCACAATAGCATTACGCAATTCAACAACAGCTTTTCCCCTAGCCGCTCGACTACCCCCACGGTCCACCAAAATAAATCCCATTTCCTTAATGGCCTTACCCAAAACCGGGACTCTCCCGACGTAACTATGAGAAAGGAATCTTAGCTCCAAAAATTTCCACATAACCATCCCATCAAGAAAACTCAAGTGATTCCCCACATAAACACAACGCCTCTCAACAAAAGGTTGACCCTCCACCTGTACTTCCATGTTTAGAAGTTCAAAGAGTTCGTCCGCCCACTGTTTTTTAGCCTTTGTTAAGATCTCACTATCAGGCCCATGTCGCCTTGCTGTCTTCCCAAGATTTCCAATGCCAAACACAATCTTGGTTGAAATTTGAAAAAATTTCCAGATCGCAAAGGGGATCGAGTTTTTCACAGCCATGCCATCGCCTACTTGAGGTTCAACATAAACTTTGCGTAGAACATACGCGCATAGAGTTGAAACATTCTATTGAAAACATGGGAGAGCTTTGGCAAAGGTCTCAGCACATCAACAACTAGAATGACACGTTCTTCATCACAATGATTGTAGACTTGGTGATTCCAACTATCGTCGAAGACCATAGATTCACCTTCTTTCCAAGTGTACGTCTCATCGTGAACTCGAATTCGAGGCGGGTTGTTCTTCGGAACCTTCAATCCAAGGTGAAACCTCAAGTAGCCGAGATAAGGACCATCATGGGCGGGAATACTTTTTCGAGGTGAGAGTATCGAAAAAAAGGCCTGGAACTTGTAGGGAATCTGATCCAAGAGTGCCGCCGTTTGTGGACATCTGTTCCGGTTTTTTTGGATCTTTTTTCCCATCGCATACAGCATAAAAACCTTCCAAGTCTCCTGAACATTTTCCCCCTTGGAGATATCCGTTTGGTTTTTGTCGAGCTTATGATATTCCGGAATTGAAGCTTGGTCTGGCAAAATTCCCTCAAGCTCCTCGCGAATGACGCTCCAATTATATTGGAGCAATTTCAAATGTTGATTCACTTCCGCTGGATCAAAGAATACAGGGCGTTCTTCTCCTCCAGACAATTTATATATCCAACGATTCATGACAACATTGGGTAACTTCAAAACTTTCATTAAGGCTTCCATAACATCATCTCCTCTTTCTGAAGCTTGATGATACGAGCGATCAATGGCTCAGGTCTATTTTTGCGGGTGACAGTTACGGCAAGAGTTATCACCACATGTGATGATTATTGCTGGTTCTGAGGATATATCTGCAAAAACTTGAAAGGCTAAATTAGGAAAGCAAGAGATCTTGCAAGCCCCAGAAAAATCCTGCGAGCATAAAAATCACACACATAAATTTGTGTTGGTAGAGCTTTTCTTCCGCCTCTAAAAGATTTTGTCTGAATTGATCAGAAATTCGACCTGGGTTTTCTTCGACTTTCTGGATAAACTTTTGAAAACCATGCATCAACACCACAGCAAAGGCAGAAATACTAAACATAATCCATGGAAACGTAATACCCATACCTACTTATCGGCATGGTCGTGACTCAGCTTTAGTTGGGTTTTGCCCCGGAAACCAACCCTTGCTTCGGACTTAGGCTTGAGCCTCTTTGTGGTCCCTCAAGTAACGCATAGCCACCCCATAGATTGATGCGGAGTAGACTCCCATTGTGCGGACATACGCTAAAGACCAACTCAAAGGAGCGGAAATATCGACAGGCAAGTCATACTCACCGCGAAGTCCCAGCTTCTGAAGAGCGTTGAAGTCGAGTATGCCATTCATTAAACTAGCAAAGCCTGAACTTCCTGTGTGATCGCACAGGTCGACTCGAGTGCCCAGAAATCCTGATTCATATCTCGCCTCGAGGAAAAGTGGATCTTTGAGTTCAAGAATCAACTTTTCTGCCTCAACGAACATAGCTTTTGCTCTGTCTCCATCGCGCTGAGCAGAATAAAGCCTCGCCATCGAAGTGTAACCTCTCAGCATTGCAGATTTTTCTCTGAGTGACCAAGTTTCAGACGAATACTCAGACGCGTATTTCTCAACCAATGCTTCGCAAAGTGAAGTCAACCTTGGAGTGTCAAAACTAAAACTAGCTTGGGCCAAACTGCGAAGTGCAGACAATTCTGAGATTCGGGTTGGTGGACAAAGCTTAAGATGAGCTCCGTTATTTTTTACTCGATGTTCTTTGAGGGCTCTTTTGGCCCCAAGAAGATTCAATCGAAGATCCACCTGTTCTTCACCTAGATACTCACTTAAAATTGGCAAATCTGTGGAAAGGTATGGAAGAGTTCGTCCTTCGTTGAGCCCGAAAAATAGCTGAGCGGCCTGACGGTCTTTTGGAAGCACCGCCTCTAAAAGATCCTTCCCGGTCACCTCATAAAAATCTTCTGGCGCCGTTACCGCACTAGCTAGTGACAAAGTCGTTCCCGGCATTCGAAAATCTTCCATGATCAACTCAATGATTTCATGGGCCACTTGAGAATAGAAAGGGTTTTCTGTTTTCTTAAATGCCTCGGTATACAAGCTCAGCATTTCACAATTTTCGACGAGCAGTTTTTCGGTGCTTCGTGAGCGCACCCACTTTGAATCAAAACTCCCCTGAGGCGCCTGTTTCGCAGCCTCGAAATTCCATTCAAGTGAACGAAAGAAGCCCCCACCAACAACATCGTACTGAGGCGACTTTGCCAGCTGCAACAAAGCCATTTCACCAAAGCGAGAAAGATCGTCGAAAGCCATCAAGCTTCGATAGAGATCCGGAAACAAAAAACTTGACCCCTTACCAACAAAGCCGGTGGTCAAATCAATGCTCTGCTCAAGTGGCGTTAGATAACGAAACAAAACTTTTTTATCAAGCAGTTCGTCTTTGGCTTCAGAAAAGTTTTGTTCAAAGAACTTCATTGGGTCTTTTTGCGAAAACTCTTGAGCTTCCTTTAGAGCCTGCTGTCTCAATTGAGTAGGGTCAACCTTCCAAGCCACAATAAGCTGCCTCAATATTTTCAAGAAGTCCTCCGTCGCCATTGATGGAGACGCAAAAACTACCGTTCGAGTTTCGGGATCCAGAAAGAGGTTCAAAGGCCAACCAGCCATCCCTGCACGATCTTGAACAAAAGCTTGAATGCCCTGATCCAGCTCTGGAGACCAATCGCGATTCCAATCCAAACAAACTAGCTCATCTTTTAAGGCCTGCCATTCTTCCGTGGCATTCAAATTGTCATTCCATTTTTTACACGCCAAAGACCAAGGTGCACTCCAACGCAAAAAGAGGAGCTTTTTATCTTTTTTGGCTTGTTCAAAAAGTGGATTCAATGAGTCGAAGAGTTTATTTGGCATTTTAGGTCCTCGCCCACTAAGATAGCGGAATGGGAACCCAATTGCCAACGAGCGATCATATAGAACTTATCACCATCGGCCGGGAAATCCTCGATGGACGCATTGTCGACACCAATGCCGTAGAAATTGCGCGCAGTCTCAGGCTCAAAGGCCTAGCCATTCGTTTTTCCCAGCGTATTGACGATCGTATGGAGGATATTGTAGCCGCATTTCAACTTGCAGCGTCACGAAGTCGTTTTGTTCTCGTCACTGGCGGACTCGGCCCCACATCAGACGACATTACAGTCGAGGCCTTTTCAAAGTTCTTGGATAAGTCCTTAGAGATAAATCCTGAGGCTCTCAAACATTTGGAAAGCTATCTCGCCGCAAGATCTCTTCAGATCACCCCCGCGCAGCACAAACAATGCCTGATGCCCGCGAGCACACACACTCTAGCCAATCCCAACGGCACTGCGTGTGGCTGCTATAACAACCCCCAACAAGAAGAAGCTCAATTTTTCTTAATGCCTGGAGTGCCCTCCGAAATGCTCCCGATGCTAGAAAATGAAGTCTTTCCCAAACTCCCAACCAACGAGAACATTCGTCAATACCGCTGGGCCACACAATTTGTTCCTGAGGCCATGCTGCAAGACAGGCTTCAAAGTATCTATGAAGAATTGCCAGACTGGATCGAACTCAATTTCAGAACCCGGTTTCCTGAGAATCATGTAGCGCTATTTGCTGACTGCAAAAACGAAAGGGACCTAGAATACTACAAAAGTTTTTGCACTCGCATCACCGAAGTCCTAAATGAAGACAGTTACTTTCATGGACCAAAACTAAAGGAACTTCCTGAGGTTGTTATTGAGAGCGCTCTATCAAACGAATATTGGATTGGAAGTGTGGAATCCTGCACCGGCGGTCAAATCGCCGCATCGCTAACATCCATACCAGGATCTTCAGGAGCTTTTTTCGGAAGCTGGACGACCTATCACAATTCAGCAAAAGTTGGATTGGGCGTTGATAAAAAGCTAATCGCAAAACATGGCGCTGTTTCAGCAGAGGTTGCTGAGGCCATGGCCAAGGCTGGTTTAGCTCAGATGATTAAGTCTGGGGTGAGCTCGAACGATAAGCTGCTTTGCGTTTCGACCACAGGTGTTGCAGGTCCAACAGGCGGCACAAGCGAAAAACCGGTTGGTTTGTGTTTCGTCGGGCTAGCCTCAGCCGACGGGAGTATCACCCACGAGCGCGTGCAAGCCCGCGCACATCTCAGCCGTGAGAAATATCAAAAGTATTTTACCCAAAAGGCGCTTGAGCATTTGAGACGAAGTATCCCTGATCACATTTAGTTGATTAACGACTACTTTCTTCGGAATATCCAAACAAGCGCCTTAGCCCCTCACCCATGCCATGAGAGGCATTCGCGCCGCGTTAGTTATGTAATATTTCTTGATTACGTCTCCAGATACTTCTCAGCGACGTCGATACGAAGTTATGAGTCAATCTCCAGGATCTACCGATGTCTTTGGCCCTCTCAGAGCCTTACTGGAAGATCCCTCTGTATCTGAAATCATGGTGAACGGTCCTGATAAAATTTTTATCGAACAGAAGGGCATGCTCAAAAAAACTCCGTTGAAATTTGGCAGCTCTAGAGAAATTTATACGTTGATTGAACATATCGCGCGAGCTGTCGGTCGAACCATCAATGAAAAAGAACCTTATATGGACGCGAGACTACCTGACGGATCTCGAGTCAACGCCGTGATTCCTCCCGTCGCAGTCGACGGACCTTCACTTACAATTAGAAGATTCCCTGCTAGCTCCCCAACACTGCAAGATCTCGTTGGGAAAAAAGCGTTGGACGAGAAGATGGCTTACTTTCTTCATTGCTGTGTCGTCGCAAAAATCAATATTTTAATTTCGGGAGGAACTGGTAGCGGTAAAACCACTTTGCTCAATGCCCTCAGTTATTCTGTGCCCTCACACGAACGCATTGTGAGTATTGAAGATGCTGCTGAGCTAAAACTCGTTGGAGAAAATATTGTAAGGCTAGAGTCTAGGCCTGAGAGTGAAAATAGCACTCCAATCAGTATCAAAGACTTACTCATCAATGCGCTTCGCATGCGTCCCGACCGAATCATTGTAGGAGAAGTTCGAGGCGTCGAAGCCAATGATCTGATCTCCGCCATGAACACAGGACACGACGGCAGCCTCACCACGATTCATTCAAACAACTCAAGAGATGCCTTACGCAGATTAGAAAGTTTGCTGATCGTTTCGCAAGAGGGAATGACCGCAGAAGTCGCAAGGTACAGCATGTCCAGGTCCATTGATCTCGTGATTCAAGTCAATCGCTTCTCAAACGGAGCTCGCCGAGTGACCGAGATTACCGAGATCGGTGGCATGGAAGGCGACATCATCCTCACTCAAGAACTTTTCAACTACAAATCCGACGTGGGTTTCCAATGCCTCGGTTTTGTGCCTAGATTCGTTTCGAGATTTGCAGCTGCTGGGATCGACTTCCCTAAGGACTTCTTTTCAGATACTTACAGCATAAAAATGAAGCCAAAAGTATAGAAGTTTCGTCGATGCGCTTGCGCCCCTTCCCGCTTCATCCTAGTCTCGGGCCCTATGTTGAAACACCAATTCTTCCGTACCACCACTTTCGCCTTTTCTCTTGCTTTGGCCTTAACTTTTCAAGCCTGCACTCCAAGCAAAGATGTTAAGGAAACAGAAAAAATCATCAAAGTTGCGATGGGCGATGATCCCAAAACGTTAGACCCTGCTCAGTCGAGTGACCAAGGGAGCTCGGGAGTGATCGGGAATATATTCGAAGGACTACTTCGCTTCTCGTATCTTGGTCCCGCTGGACAAGTCGAACCTTCACTCGCTAGGACTTTACCCGTCGTAAAAGATGGGGGCAAAACCTATATCTTTCACATCCGCAAAGAAGTTCTCTTCCAAGATGACCCAGCCTTCCCCGAAGGCAAAGGCCGCGAGGTAACAGCTCATGATTTTGTTTACTCATTCAAACGCATTGCCGACCCCAATCCTACCTCTCCAAATTGGTGGATGTTTGAGGGCATGATTGTTGGACTTAATGAGTGGAGAGAGAAACTCAAAAATGCGAGCCCCGAAGAAAGACAAGGCATTTGGGATTCTTCTATTGAAGGACTTGCGGCCACCGATCGACACACTTTGCAGCTCCAGTTAACTCGCGCCTATCCTCAACTTTTACAGATCCTCTCCATGACTCATGCTTCTGTGGTTGCTCGAGAAGTCGTCAACAAATATTCTGAAGATGTGGGCAACCACCCCATAGGCACAGGGGCTTACTACCTCAAAGACTGGATCCGAGGCTCAAAAGTTGTGCTGGCAAGAAACCCAACGTTTCGTGAGGATACCTATCCTACGGTCGGAACTGACGAAGAACGCAAAGATGGCTTACTCAAAGCCGCTGGAGAAAAAATTCCTTTTGCTGATCAACTCCATTTCTCCATCTTCAAAGAAGAGCAGCCTCGTTGGTTAAACTTTCTAACTGGAAACCTAGATATTACCGGAATCCCCAAAGACAATTTCTCAGACACAATCGGAGCCTCCGGCGACCTCAAAGAAGAAATGAGAATCAAAGGCTTCCGATTAAAAAAGCGCCTGTCTCTTACCTCTTGGTGGATTGAATTTAATTTAAAAGATGAATTTCTCGGAAAACATAAAAAAGTCCGACAAGCTATGTGGCATGCCTTTGATCGTAAGCGCGCCTTGGAATTGCTATTCAACAACCGAGGCCAAATCGCAGGAGGCCCCATCACCCCAACCCTCGAAGGCGGAAGCCCCATCGAATCCAACCCCTACCCCTATGATTTAGAAAAAGCCAAAGCTCTCTTAAAAGAAGCTGGCTTCGAAGGCGGCAAAGGCATTCCTGAATTCACTTTTGATCTTCGAGGAGCAGGAGCCACCAACAGGCAACTTGGCGAGTTCCTAAAAGATAGCTTTGCTCAAATTGGAATCGAACTCAAAATCCGCGGAAACACCTTCTCTCAAGCGCTTCAAATCATGAAAGAGGCCAAGTTCCAGATCATGCTAGGAGGCTGGGCCGCAGATTATCCAGATCCTGAAAACTTCTTGCAGCTCTATTATTCTCCTAACAAAGCTCCAGGGCCCAATTCGGCCAATTTTGCCAACTCAGAGTACGATAAACTATACGAACAGATCCGCACCGAGCGCCCTGGGCCGTCTAGAAGCAAGGCCATTGCGAAGATGAACAAGATCCTACAAGACGAAGCAGCAGCAATTTTCTTTTTCCATTCAATGGCTTACACCGTTTATCGCTCATGGCTCAAGAACTTTGCCCCCCATGAATTCCTCTATGGAACTGAAAGATTCTGGGATATTGACCAAGAAGAAAAACAAAAACTCTTGAATTAACCTAAAAAATTGCTTAGTTAGGCAATAGTCTTTGGAGCGCAGAAACTGCCTTTTGAGACCTTAAGAAACAGAAAGAGGAAGATCCATGCCTGTAGAACGCAAAAAAACTGAAATTCGCCGCACACACAAAAGAAAGAAACTTGGAGCCAAAGGCAAGCGCCTTCGCGAAAACCAAGGTACTACGGCTTCTTTTCCTCTTGAAGGCCCCGTTCCTGCATTGCGCTTTGGTCGCCCTTGTGAGGCTGACAGCATTCTAGTTCCTGAGACTCTTCTTAAAAACTAGTTTCAATTAGATAAAGCTGTAGAAAATCATTGGCTGATAAAGCAACACCGAATTTTCAAGAAGCTACCAAAAATCTCTTTCGCCTATTAGATGAAAATGGCGGAAGAGATTTTTTGCATTCGCGCTCGCCTACTCAAAACAGACGCAATCAAAAAAACTTAGAACAACTTCGAAGTTGGCTGAGCGACGATCGCGGAAAAAGACGCAAAGGCTACATGAATGCGGAAGCTTTCTTCAAAGCTTATCTTTTCTACTACCTCCCACTACATCTCACGGAAGTTTTTTGGATCAACGAACAATTCCAAAAACGTATGGAAAATTTTTCTACCCGGACCTGGGTTGATATTGGATGTGGGCCAGGCACGGCAAGTCTCTCCATGGCTTTGTCGATCAAATACGCGAAGAAGAAGGACCCCAAAGAAGTTGTGCTCATGGACCAAAGCAAAAGGGCTTTGGCCTTTGCCAAAGAGGCCCTTCAAAGCATTTGCCCGAATACAAAAATCACAACAGTCAAAGTCGACCTTAGAAACGTGGTTGAAGCTCGTCGTGAAATCCCTAAACTCAAACAAGGCTGGGATGCTGTACTTGTCAGCCACGTCCTCAATGAGTTCGGAAGCGGTCCTCGTTCTCGATCTGTAAAAGAAGACATGCTCGAATTTTTCAGTCGCTCACTAGCTGGAGACCGCACCAAGTTTTATGTTATTGAGCCGCCGCTCAAAAGCCAATCGATCGATCTCATGCAGATCGGAGACAAGCTCCTTGAAGAAGGCGCCAGCATCATCGCCCCCTGTCCGCAGAGCCGCGAAAAATGCCCGATGCTCAAAGATCGAAAAGGTTGGTGTTATGCACAGCCTGATCGAAATGACTTTCGTGCATTAGGACTAGGCCAACAAGACAAGGCCATAGAAAAAGGCCTGCGCATCCAACTCACGAATCCTGGCTTTTCCTACCTTGTTTATTTGCCAAGTGGCATGATGAAGCTTGAATCGCCCCACCGTATTTCAGTGGCCAATGACCAAGCTCAAACTGGACTCTTCTGTGATGGCGGGAAAATAGTAAAACGGCCACGGAAAGAATATTTCCGCGGCCAATGGGTCGACGCTAAAAAAGCTGAGACTTAATTTCTCTCGAACGCGCCCATATATCCCATAGTGAGATAGTTATCCGTAGTATTACGCTTGCGGCCCTCGAGAGCGTTGATCGTAGATCGCTGAGGCTTGAAGTAAGAGTCACTTTCACGTTTTTGTTTGTCGCCGATCAAAGCGCGAATACGATCTAGCTCTGCCGTGAAGCTAGAAGCCTCTGGGTTAGCGATGAGCTCCAGCGCTTCCTCGTATCTCTCCGTACGGGCGATCGCCTTTTCGTTATCTTCTTTGAGCTTCTCAATCTTTTCTTCGTAGCGAGTGATTGCAGTCTGACGACGCTCAATCTCCCTATCTTCACCACGCTCTTCCGCACGCTCCAAACGCTCTCTCTCGTATTCAAGGCGCTGCTCCTGAACCTTTAGGCTTCCATGAATTCGAAGCTGCTGCGTGCGCGCATCAGAAAGTTTCTCATAAACGCGGGAACGACATTGAGCTACTAGCTTTTCCGCATGTCCTACTGGCGTATTCGTTCCAGCAAAGAGCGTGTTGTACATGCTTGTCGCACTTTCGCAACCAGGGATACTTTGTAGTTCTTCATTCACATTTTGGAAAGACTCTTGGAGCTCCCATTTGATCTTGTCGAGCTGATATTTGTTGTCGAGCTCAGCGGTCTTCAAGGAGAACTGTGCATTTTCAATTTCTTGATCAATGGCGACTCTGTTCTCGTGAGTTTGGTTGAAGACTTCTTCCAATCGACCTTCTTTGGCAAGTTTTGCAACTTCAGTGATACGAAGCTTATCAAACATTCCTGCGACATTAGTATTCGGTAACAACTTAGGGACCCAAGTACGCCTGATGTAATCGGCACAGTCGGGGTCTCCCTTGCTGGATGCTGCAAACATCGTAGCAAGCAAGGCCGCCATTCTATGTCCGACATCGTATTGTCCACTATAGACACGAAGAGCTCCTGCTCCTGACGTAAATTTAACGGCGTGTTGGTAAACCTCAGACCCACCAGCCATGGCTCTTACTTCATCTTCGGAAACTCCGGGAGCTGAACCATTTAACCAAGGAGCCAAAGTGTCAGCGTCAGCTTCTACCGAAGTCGCATAGTCCACAATCCATTGCTGGTATCCGCCAGCAAGAGGAATCGCTCGCCAAGTAGGAACCATATAGCTTCCAGAAAAGGTTCCGTACTGAGGATTTTCAATCCGAGACAGAACATCTTGGGCA
Organism: uncultured Bacteriovorax sp.; assembly: GCA_964640545.1. Classification (GTDB taxonomy): domain Bacteria; phylum Bdellovibrionota; class UBA2428; order UBA2428; family UBA2428; genus JBGSZX01. Next base: position 11,443 of record CAZXHL010000006.1, read on the forward strand.
GAAAACCCATTTCCCATATCAATCCGAAGCAAACTTGCGGAGCCACAGCCCGCTCTTGCCTCGGAATAAGTTGGAGTGAGTCCACGAGCATCAGCATGACCACCGTTGGCTAAGGCCCCGATACGTTCGTCTTTGCGAACTTCACCGCGCCCACTTGGCCCACCATCACCATCTGGTCCTGACGGCACCCTTTCGGATGCCGGGCTTCGCCCTGCATCCACATCACTTGATGCCGTAAACAACTTCGAAGAACAAGCGCTTATACCAAAAGCCATGAGAGAAAAAGAAAGGAGTTTCATAGGAGATACCCGTATCATGACCCTAGTTTACAGCAGGCTCTCAAAGCATGCGAAATCTATTCTTTGACACTTTTGACTGCTTTTCCCGGCAGAAACTTGACGCTTCCATGAAAGTACAGTGATTTGTAAGGATATGCCTGGAATCATGGACTCGATCGTTCTTGGAATCGTTGAAGGACTGACCGAGTTCTTACCGGTTTCTTCAACAGGCCACCTCATTCTTACGAGTCACCTATTAAAACTTCAATCAAGTGGTGCCTTCGAGATGATCATTCAGGCTGGGGCTATTTTCGCCGTGATTTGGCACTACCGCTCATCTTTCTTCGCCTCCATCAAACCCGCACTAACTTTCAAGGGACCATCCTTCGATGCCTGGCTTAAAGTCTTCATAGCCTTTGTTCCCGCAGCTATTGTTGGGTTACTGTTTGCAAAAGTGATTAAGGCCTACTTGTTTGGAGTAGGTCCGGTCGTAGGTGCCTTGGTCATTGGCGGTATTGCGATGATCATCATCGAAAGACTTCTACCCAATACCAGAGATAAGAATGCTCCAGAAGAAGCCTTAGATATCGAAACCCTAGGAGCCATGCTCAGCTACAAGCAAGCATTAGGTATCGGAATTTTTCAATGCTTTGCCCTATGGCCAGGAACCTCTCGCTCCATGTCGACCATTCTTGGCGGACGCATCCTAGGGCTCAACACGAGGCAAGCGACCGAATTCTCTTTTTGGCTAGCCATCCCAACACTACTCGCCGCAAGTGCTTATGACCTGTTCAAACATTCTTCTGAATTTTTGGGAAGTGCCTCTTTAGCTCCATTACTCGTAGGAATTGTTGTATCGTTTGTTAGCGCCTTGATCGTCATCAGAATCTTCTTGGGTTTCGTCAAGAAACACTCTCTTGAGGTCTTTGGCTGGTACAGAATTGCCATAGGAGCGCTACTCTACTTTTTCCTCATATAACCTCCTTATCGCCCCCCTTAGTTAACGAGAACTCACAACACCATGCTTCATAAAAAGGCCTATCCAATCCGGCAAAAGAGCCCTATAACTTAGTCAGAATTTGAATCTGAAATGATTATTTTTTCACTATAGAAAGGAGGCTTTATGCCTTTTGAATTACCTAAACTCCCTTACGAATACACCGCTCTCGAGCCACACATCGACGCTCAGACCATGGAGATCCATTACTCCAAACACCACAACGCTTACGTGAGTAAACTCAACGAAGCTCTTAGTGGATCTGAATGGACTGGAAAGTCTATTGAAGAACTCATGGGAATGATGTCCAAACTGCCTGCTAGCATTCGTAACAACGGCGGTGGTCACTACAACCATTCTCTATTCTGGTCAGTCATGTCCCCCAAAGGTGGCGGCAAACCAAGCGGTGATCTTGCACAAGCCATCGATACAGCTTTCGGAAGCTTTGATGCTTTCAAAGAAACTTTTGGAACAGCTGCAGCGACTCGCTTTGGTTCAGGTTGGGCTTGGCTCATTGTGAACGGTAGTGGCAAGCTTGAAGTGACGTCTTCTCCAAACCAAGACAACCCGCTCATGGACATTGCGGACGTTAAAGGAACTCCAGTTCTTGGTCTTGATGTTTGGGAACACGCCTATTACCTCAAGTACCAAAACAAGCGCCCTGACTACGTTGGAGCTTGGTGGAACGTTGTTAACTGGGATGAAGTTTCTAAGCGTTTTGCTTCTGCAAAATAATTTAAGAAACGGAGAACGAGATTATGTTTGATAATGTGACAACCAATCCAGACGGAGCCCCTGAAATTACAATTGCGGAGTTCAAATCCAAATTGAAGCAAGGTGGTTTCCATATCATCGACGTCCGTCGCCCCGACGAATACACTGGGGAACTAGGGCATGTCGAAGGATCTCGATTGGTCACATTGGAAACTGATTTTGAAAATACGCTGCCTACGCTCAACAGAGACGAAACTTACGTTTTCGTTTGTCGCTCTGGCAAACGTTCTACGAACGCAACTCTCTTTGCGATGCAGGCAGGCTTCAAGAAGGTCTACAATCTTGAAGGCGGAATGATCGCCTGGAACGAAGGCTGATATTTAGTTCAAACTAGCATTTACTGGCCCTTGCTCAAATCCAAATATCGACAATAAAAAAGGCCGCCTCCTGATTAGGGAGGCGGCCTTTTTACTGAGCAGGACAAATTTAGCAGAACTAAATGCCTTCGAGCTTTAAGAATTAAAGCTCAACCACCTGGTTCATACTTCCACCGTTCAAAGATCTTACGTGAATCAAGTAACGACCTTTCATGCTGCTTGGAAGCTGAATCTCTTCAGAGAAAGCCTGACCTCTATCACGGTCGTTAACTACATTGGGATCACAACCTTCTGGAAATTCAACCAAAGGAAGAACAACAACAACGTTGCCTGGCTCTTCGATCATCTGAACTTTTTGAAGTTTGGCACATGCCTTTGGAAGTCTTCCTTCAAGCACGAATCCACGATCACCCTTGCGGATCAAACCAAAAACGTTTGCGTAAACAAAGTCATCAGAAGAATCTACAGGTGCGATTGAAACAGGCATAAGTTGCTGATCCGCCTTGTTGTTGACTTGAACGTGGTAAGAACCAGCTTTCAACAAGCCCAAAGAAACCACCTCAGTGAATGGAGTGTAGAGCATCAAGCAAGGACGGTTGGAGTGAAAAAATGAAGTCACTTCAACATCAATAGTTTTTGTTTCGTCATTCACAAGAGCATCAACTCGGCCCACTTGGTAGCAAGTGTTTGGATAGGCTCCAGTGATCACAACCTGAGCATTGTCGTTATTATCAAATCCTTTTGGTACAAAAATTCCATTGATAGGTGCCGCAACTTCTTCAACAGCATTGGAATCATCCCAGTCGCTAGCGCTTGCTGCAAAAGTTAAAAGTACCGCAGGGACAAGAAATAAATTTTTCCAATTTAAACGTTTCATAAAATCTCCTTTTTCCGGCTTCACTTCCGACATCATGTCGCTTTAGCAGGTCCCGGAATATGACCTCAATATAGGCGGCTAGTAGCTATGCCAATATGATGGCGGTCATGTTGCACAGGAATTAGCCTCAACACCAGCAAAACAAACAACGCATAGCATTAAGACGCTGTATTCACGTACAACAACCCCATCAAAAACCTTTATTCAGAGGCAAAATCCTCCTAAAAGTTCGCAATGCAACACAATCCAGCGCGCTGCCCCGTTTGTAGAGAAGGACTCGGTGGCTTTTTTTGTGTCCTCGACCCTGAACACATCAACGACATTGATCGCAGTAAAACCACAAAATCCTTCCGCACCGGCGAAGTGGTTTTTGAAAGAGGCGATTCTCCTCAGGGTTTGTTCTGCATTGTAGATGGCCTCATCAAAGTTGAAACGGAACAAGAAGAGGGGAAGTCACACATTCTACGACTAGCCGGACCAGGCGAGAGCATTGGTTACCGCGCACTTTTTGGACGAAGGCGATATGAGGCGAGAGCCGTTGCCCACGAAGACTCCAAAGTCCACTTCATTCCACGCTCCACAATTGACGATCTGATGATCAAACAACCACAGCTTTCCCTAAAATTTTTAGAGCTGCTATCCGAAGACATCAAACAAGCTGAAGAGAGACTTTGCGCGGCAACTGACAAAGATAGTGCTTCGAGAATTGCGGAAACGATTCTTTTTTTAGACTCGAACTACACTCCCGATAAACCATGGACCCGCAAAGACATCGCAGACTGGGCGGGAACAACTCCTGAGACGGTCATGAGACAGCTGACTCAGCTGGAAAACCAAGGAATGATCGCAAGTGAAGGCCGGAGAATTTTGATTACTGATCCATCATCCTTGAATCAAGTCGCCCAAACGCTCTAAACTGGAACTGTGCGCGCTTAAGTGTTGTAGGGGCGTATCTGGTCTCAGAGGCCTTTCTAAGTCATTTTAAATATTTAGGTTCAGTCGAAGGACTATGGGGTGAATTGCTGGCGCCAGCCAGCAAGAGGGGAGTGGCACTCCCCTTGTCCTGAGTAATGAATCTAAATATTTAAAATGACTTAGAAAAGCCACTAAACACGATCTTGCAACACTTAAGCGCGCACAGTCTAAACTTGAGCCTAAGTTCCCTTAGTCCCACTAGGCGCTTTAGAGAACTTGATCAGCTTTAACAAGCCGCGAGCCTCCAAAACCATAGAATCATTTTGAATCTTCTCTTGGAATTTAGAAACTTTTTTCTTTTCAGCTTCAGGCTCTTTGGCATTGTCCAAGTGTCCTTCGAGGTCGGCTTCACTTCGGGAATAAAGAGAGGCTTTGAGCTTTTTTGCTGTCTCTTCATCGAGAGGAAGAAGTGGGTAGTCAGGCTCAATGCCCTTAGCCTGAATCGATCGCCCTTTGGGCGTGAAGTATTGCGCAACAGTCACCTTCAAACCTGATCCGTCTCCGAGAGGTAAAACGGTTTGCACCGACCCCTTACCAAAGCTTTTTTGTCCCGCAATGATCGCTCGTCCCATATCTTGCAATGCACCCGCAACGATTTCACTCGCGGAAGCACTACCACCATCAATCAACACAACTAGCGGCAGGTCTGTGACCTTGTTACCCTCTTGAGCGAATAGTTTTTCTTGCGCCTTCGTGGAGCGTCCTTTGGTATAGACTACCAAGCCCTTATCATTAAAAAGGTTTACGACTTGAACGGCTTGCAAGAGGAGCCCTCCAGGATTCCCTCGAAGGTCGAGAATGATGCCTTTGATGTTTGAATTTGTCTTATGTTTTCTAATCAATTCAGCAAGGTCTTGCCCTGTGCTTTCGGAGAACGATGCGATTCTTGTGTAAAGAGTGTCCTCCTTGATCACAACTCCACGAACAGACCTCATTTTAATGATTTCACGAGTAACATCTAACTCTATCGTTTTGCTATCACGCCCAATAGTGACTTTAATTTTCGAACCAGGGTCACCCCTCATCAATGAAACTGCTTCAGGCAAAGACATTTTCTTCGTGGAATGCTTTCCAATTTTTAAAATTACATCTCCAGCCAGAATCCCAGCCTTGTCGGCAGGAGTTCCCTCGATGGGAGAAACAACTGTGATGTAATTTTCATCAATGCTGACTTCAACCCCTAGCCCACCGAACTTTCCAGAAGTTTCATCTTGCATTTCGCTGAAGATTTTCTTTTCTAGATATGCCGAATGCGGATCAAGATCTCGAAGCATTCCCTTGATGGCGCCTTCAATGATTTCTTCTTGAGAAACGTCGTGCACATAGTTTTCTTCGAGGTATTGAAGAATCTTCGCAAATTTTTCTAGCGATGGGTAATCAACCTTTGCGGAAGCCTGAAAAGAGAAAGCCCCCAGCACTCCTCCGCACACAACTGATAGCAAGAGCTTCTTGGGGGATCGTAAGGAGTGAAACTTGGATTGGTTCATAGAATCATTCTATGGCCGATGTAGAAAGGTTTACAGAGCTACTTTAGCCAAAGATTCGGCACGAAGCACATCTTTTGGATTTGTCGCCACACCTTGTCGCCTATATTCGAAATAAAGGCGATCTAAAGACATTCCTAAAGACTGACCAGCTTGAATCTTTTGTCCCTTTTTGAGGGAACGTAATGTCGAAGGATTAAGATTGGCATAGACCGTTAGATGCCCTGCACCATGATCGAGCATTACCACCCGGCCTCGTCCTGAAATTTCTCCCACAAATACGACTGTAGCTGGCGCGCAGGAAACCACTTCTTCATGCGGAGTCGATAACCACCAACCAAGAGAATTCCACTCAAGTTCCGTCTCTACGTCCTTTTGCATTCCAAAACCCTGGATAAGCTCAACCTTGTCAGCGGCATTCACCGGTAGATCATTGCATACAAATCGAACTTTCGAGTTCTGCTCAATAACGGGCTTTTGCTTTAGGAATTCTTCTTGCTGAATCTTGGTCCATTCCAGTTCAGCCTGAGCCTCGATGCGCCTGGATTCAAGCAGATCCAAATCCCTAACACTTTCCTTAAGACCAAGTGCCAAAACCTTTAGAGACTTATCTCGACCTTCTGAGGTGGTCTCAGCATCCATCCAAAGATAGCGAGGACCAGCCACCGGCTTTTGTTTTAAACGATAGAACATCCGAGATTTCTGACGAATTTCTTTCTTCTGATCACCTATGCGATGGTCAATCTCGTCTAGCAATCTGACTTGTACCTGAATCTGTCGATCATATTCACTAAGTTCTGAATCTTCGACAATGTCGTCTCCTGCCTCTTCGCCGCCAATTGCCGCATAGACCTGAGCACTAAACAAGCAGAGAGCAGAAACCGCAAAAAGTGAACGCCAATTCATGAAATCTAAAGCTCCTGAGCTGGCTGATCAATAAGCGGCCAAGTCAAGAACGCCCCAGCAACTGAAGCCAAAATACCTAGACCTGCAAGACTCAAGCTTGAATTTATAGAGAGAGCTGTCATCTGAAACTCAGACGGAAGCAAGAATAACTGGCTATGAGGCACAATGTACTTGAAGAAAATTGTGACACAACCAATGGACAGAACCCCGCCCGCAATTCCAAAAATCATTCCTTCAAGAAATAAAGGAGCAAAAATCCGACCACGTGAAGCACCTAAGATTTTCAAAGTTTCAATTTCACCGCGAATAGCCTCGAAGGCCAACCGAATCAAGTGACTCACGAGCAAAGCAACAACCACAAAGACCAAGAGTAGCAATCCTGTTGCCCATGAGAAAACTCGTTCACTAACAGCTTCTTGCTTAGGAGAAAAAGCTCCCAAGCCTTCGTCCACGTCCAATACCCCTGGGCGCGAACGCAAATCATTAAGCAAGTTTAAAAACTCAGTTCGAGTCAAGCTGCCCGATGCAAACTGCAAGTTCATTGTGACCGGAAGAGACTCTTCATCGAAAACCTTTGAAAGTGTGTCACCGAACTGAAGCTTTAGAGATTCCAAAGCTTGTTCTGAAGGAACAATGTTTGCTGATGCAAATCTAGGACTTTCAAGAAGTTCCATTTTGAAATTCTCTAGCTCGTTCTCACTAAGCTTCGGATCCACAAACACAGTCAATCCTGCGATTCCACCATTAGTGATACTTTGCTTGCCCGTAACCCTTACGCGCTCAAGGTTTTCCACAACAGTCCAAAAACCACCCAGCATCGACAAAGAAATCGTAATCGCGATCAAAGTCAAAAAGGCAGAAAATGGCCTAGTAAGAATATGTCTAACAGTGAATTTCCAAATCATAGATCTGCTCCCTGATCATTAGCACCTTCTGAAGTCCAGAATCTCGGGACTTTGTAGGCCGAAGAGTCTCTACTTTGTGCTGCATTCTGAGGCACGCTTCCGCCGATCAATTCAAGCACGCGTCCCCCGAAGTCTCTCACCAAACTCATATCATGAGTCGCGATAAGCACTGTGGTCCCCTGCCCTTTTAGCTCGCGAAGCAAACGGATCAGAGATCGTGCTGTCACAGGGTCGAGATTCCCTGTTGGCTCGTCGGCAACAATGAGGCTTGGGCAAGTGACGAGTGATCTTGCGATACCCACACGTTGTTTTTCACCCGCACTAAGAGAGCGAACTCTCTCACCAGCGTGGCCACGCATCTGCACGACCTCAAGAATCTCATCAACTCTGCGTCTGCGCTCTTTTTCGCCAAGCCCCTGGAAGTGCAATGGCAATTCAATATTTTCATAGACGTTCAAAGTGCTGATCAAACGATGGTCTTGGAAAATAATTCCGACCTGACGTCTGAGTTCACGCTTTTGAGATTCACTCATTTTATGGACCGGTCTACCGAGAGTGAGAACCTCACCAGCTGACGGTTGATCTAGCCCCAAGATCAAACGAATCAACGTACTTTTACCAGCTCCCGAAGGCCCGGTTAAAAACACGAACTCGCCAGCCTGAAGGCGTAAAGAAACCCTGACCAAAGCATGCAGCTTTGAATCGGCGTTTTTGGATTTGAGAAGCGACTCTGGATTTCGGACAAAGTCCCGATCCACGTCTTTCATCTCTACAACAAATGGAGATTGATACTTGCTTGCCCCGCTCACTCCTATATTGTAACGATTACCGACATGGCGCACAAGGGGCTTAGGCAAATTCAGCAACTTATTCACGAACTCAACACGTGGTCACATTCGTACTACGTCGAGGACAGTCCTCTCGTGCCCGACTCCAAGTATGACGAAAAACTGGCAGAGCTTCGCGCTCTAGAGGAAGAGTTTCCAGAATACAAACAAGCTGACAGCCCCACACAGCGTGTAGGCGCTGACCCCCGCTCCAATCTCACGAAGCACACTCACCTCATCCCGATGCTCTCGCTTTCAAATTCCTTCTCAGTTGATGATGTTGAAAAGTGGCTGATCCGAAACAGAAAACTTTTAGAAAAAGCTGATTACAGCCCCAAAAAACTCCCCTTTGTCGTGGAGGAGAAGCTCGACGGCCTTGCGCTAAGCGTCACGTATAAATACTCAGATGAACGCAAAGCCTTCGTTTTAAGCAAAGGCGCGACACGCGGCAATGGCGTTGAGGGCGAGCTGATCACCGAAAATGTCAGGACTCTTCACGACATTCCCCTCAGCATCGACTCCATAAAAAGTGCCAAAATATTGTCGAATATCAACAAGAAAGGCGCCGTTATTGAAGTGAGGGGTGAGGTTTATCTGGAGCATTCCGGCTTTGAGAAACTCAACGATTCCCTGGCCAAGGCCGGGACAAAATTATTCGCCAATCCAAGAAATGCCGCCGCTGGATCCTTGAGGCTTTTAGACTCGAGGACAGTCGCAAAAAGACCTTTACGCTTCTATGCGTATCAGATTGTCAGCCCTACAGACAAATCTGGAAAGAGCCAAGACGATGCTCTCGACTGGAGCCAAAAACAAACCCTTGAGAAGCTCAAAGCACTTGGCTTCCGCGTGAACCCGAATTGGGTTTCTATCGACAGCCTGCAAGACCTCGAACAACGCATTGAAGAGTATAAAAAAATTCGAGAAAAGTCTGGCGCCAACGCCCTCGACTATGACATCGACGGACTTGTCATCAAAATCGACGACGCCAAGGCGGTGGAGATCCTCGGCACCATCGCCAATTCCCCTCGATGGGCTACCGCCTACAAGCTACCAGCCATCGAAGCGCAAAGTGTCGTTGAGAGCATTGAAGTGCAAGTAGGCAGGACAGGAACCATCACCCCGGTTGCGTATTTGAAACCGACAAATGTGGGTGGAGTTGTTGTAAGTCGTGCGACTCTTCATAACGAAGATCAAATTCGCCTCAAGGACATTCGCGAAGGCGACACGGTGTGGATTCGCCGGGCTGGCGACGTGATTCCAGAAGTTGTCAAAGTAGAACTTTCCATGCGCCCTAATAAAAGCGCGCCTTATCAAATGCCTACTCATTGCCCCGCCTGCAAGAGTGAACTCGCTAAAGACAAAAGTTTTGTCTACTGTGCCAATCGCGCATGCCCTGCAAAAGTCGTCGAGCAGCTCAAACACTTCTGTTCACGAAACGCAATGGACATTCGCGGCCTAGGTGCTCAGTGGATTGAAAAGTTTTGGGAACTCGGCTGGCTCAAAACTATTTCTGATATTTATCGGCTGCGCGATCGCTATGACGAACTCGTTGTCATGGAAGGTCTCGGCAAAAAGTCCATCGACAAGATGCTTAGCGCGATTGAAGAATCCAAGAATCAAAGTGCTGAGAAATTTTTGTTTGGACTTGGGCTTGAGTTAATTGGTGAAGCCACAGCCGAAGAGCTTCTCGCTCAAGACGCTACAGCGGGAAGCATTGAAAAACTATTTTCCCTATCTGAAGATGAACTCACGGGCCTTCCCAACGTAGGACCAGAAACAGCGAAGTCCCTTGCAGCAGCCTCAAAAAACAAAGTCTTTCAAAAAGAACTAACCGAACTAAAAGAGCTTGGGCTTGAGAAGTGCTTTCAAAGTGAGAGCTATGTCGCCCCCACAAAAGGCGGAGGCAAAAGTGCTGGAGCCCTCGAAGGAATCACAATTGTTCTCACGGGATCACTAGATCGCCCGAGACCCGACATCAAAAAAGATTTAAAAGCGTTGGGCGCAAACGTAACCGACTCCATTTCCAAGAACACCACATACTTGGTTGCAGGAGAAGCCGCCGGATCAAAACTTGCAAAAGCGACGAAGCTTGGAGTGCAAATCCTAGGACAGAAGGAACTCAACCTCCTGCTCCAGGGAAAAACTCCAAACTAGACGCTAAAAATCAGTTCACTTACTTGTTGATGTAAATGAATTCGCTTTCAAGACCGCCGGCCAGAATCTTCATGCGAAAAACTGACTTTACATCTCCCGCATAGAACTTATCAGCCAATGTGTAACTCACTATGCTTTTGCCTTCGACCGCGATAGTCGTTCCAACAAAACTAGCGCTATCATCCGTTCGTTGATTCTTGATGGCGCCGTCTTGAGTGAGGAAGACATCATAGATTTCTACAGTCGATGACTTTTTGATTTCATAAAAAGGATCACAAACTTCACCTTCGCTTTCAATTTCTTGGCAAAGATCAATCAATACCGTGAAGTCGCCAGCCAAATCCATCTGCCAGCTCAATTGAAAGATATCGGCATCAAGAGTCTCGTCGTAGCTTTGGTAAGTTTTTGCAGCCTGTGGCTGAATCGTGCTAGCTGAAGGTGCTGGACTTGGACCAGGAGCAGGCGCCCCTCCTACACCGCCATTACATGCGGAGAGCAAAGCGAGGGCAAAAACAAATACGAGTGGTGTTTTGTATTGTGGTGTTTTCATTAGGCCGTTTTATCCACCTAACACGGCGCATTCAACTTAAAAGCTATTACATAACCCGGACAAGGTGTTGATATTACGCTTGTGCGTTCCGCAGACCTACCAGCTAAGGGTGCCCTGACCGTAGTATCTGCGATCGACTCCAATGCCTGGGCCGGAACCAAGATTCTCAGCGTAACTCCCCACTTCGAGCTCAAATACACTCCATTTGAACCCGAGACCACCCCCCAAATTTCCCTTAGCCAGGTGGGCACGCATATAGGTCGTATAGAATGAACGCGGTCGTATTGTGAATTGGAGGGCGGCGTGAAAAATTTCCAAAAATTCATCAAAACCCGTTCCGAGATCTCGCAGCTCGAAAGAAAGTGTTGGTTCAATGATTCCTGAATTCATAAGCTTTCCTGCAATTCCAAAATTGTATCGTCTAATCATCGATGGAGGGGTGGAAGAACCTGCACTCAAACGAATGGGAAATGAAGTTGCCAGAAGATTTTGAGCTGCAAGCCCCGTCGTAACCTGCAACCGGGAACCTTTGGTCAATTGAAACGTCACCATATCAAATTGCATTCCTAAGTCGAAGTCCATCCCCAAACCAGTCCCGGCAAAATCAGAAAAATTGTCTGTCACGTTGGCAATGGAATCGTTCTCTAAGTCTGCGCGCAATCCACTCCGGTAAATCAACGGTTTCCAGGTGAAGCCGATTCGGAGCCTCCCCGCCATAAACGGGTGTCCATAGGCAAACGCAGCTCCGCCCTGAGCCACACCAAATAAATCAGCTTGAGCAAAAAGCAAAGAAGGCGTTCGAATTCGAATAGAGCTTTGAACTCCAAAAGGGTTCACCGCAATTCCAAATCGATGCTTGGTCCAATAAGCATCTAAAATTGAAAAGTCGAGTCCAGCAGTCGTTCCATTGAGAATCTGAAGCTGCTCTGAAATTGTAGAACTTCCGCCTGAAGTCAATTCTTTTAGTCGATCAATCAAATCAAAGAAGTTTGCAGATATTCCAAAGTTGGCGAACTGAGGCAATAGAAGCTCTCCTCCCTCTTCAGACACTAGAGCCAGACCTGCAGGATTGACATAAATTGAATTGAAATCATCCACGATAGCTGTGGTTGCCATCCCCATTGATCGAGATTGTGCAGAAGCAAACCACTCTTGCGTCGCAAAACCAGCTTGGGCGTCGAAACTCATCGCGCCCCACAGAAAAACAATAAATGAGGAAAGGCCCCTCAAGCGAAAAAATAAACTCAAGATGATGTCATTTTATCAAGTAATTTCAAAATTTGGCTTCTGAACTCAGACAGATTCCCGTCGTTTTTGATCAAAAGTTGCGCCTTAGCCTCGAGCTCAGCATCCGACATCTGCATCGCCAAAATACTCTCGACATCCTTTGCCGGTCGCTGGTCCCGAAGAGAGGCTCTTTCAACCTTCTTGGAATCATCAGCCAACACCCCGATCACTCCGTCCAGAATCTTACTAAGACTGGCTCTATCTCCAGAGTCAAACATATCTATCGCCTCAATAAAGGCAAACGGCTTCTGCGATACGATCAAAACCTCCGCCATCCATGTTTTAATGTCATCACGAATCAAGGGATGCAGGATAGAAGTAAGCTTTTTTTTATTAGAAGTATCACCGTCGGGACTCTTGGCAAACCAATCACGAACCACCCGTCGATCCATGACTTCGCCATCAAAGGCCTGTGGCCCCACAAGATCAATGATTGATTTTTTGGTTTGATAGAAATTCTTGTGCGCTGGCTCCGTTACTCGCCGCGCTAGTTGATCGGCGTCCAAGACCCGAAACCCCAACTCATCGAGATATTTCAACATAGAAGATTTTCCACTTCCGATGCCACCAGTGATGCCCCAAAACTTCATTTGAGTTAAGATTAAAGCTAATGAGCGCCAATTTACAAGAGCAGAGCCGAATGATTCGCCATGCAGGGCTAGAATTGTCGGGCACACATTCTGCTAAAACTTGTATTACGGTTCTAGACCACTATCCCGACTCACATCGACTCGTGCTCTCAGAAGTTCATTCGAGCATGGGGAGGGAAACCCTCGGCAACAGTGACGAAATCTTACGCCTACAACTCAATAGCCTTGGTGTTTCACCTCATGAAAATTTTGAGTTTGCCGGAATCTGCACTCAAGCTCCCACCTCGCTCCCACCTCACTTCAGCGAGGCTGACAATGCCAGCCAAGAAGTTTCATGGCTGAACGATTACTGGCAAAAAACAAAACCGCAACCAAGAAAATTTCTTCCATACCTCAATCGGCCCTTTGAAATTTGGATGCGTTATTTTACACCCGAGAAATTTCGAATGCCCGAAAGCATGGGAGCAAACCTTGCCCCCATCGCAGCTCGCATGGACTTCATTAAACAAGAATTAAAATTTCCAATTTACGAAAACTTTCCAAGAGCTACCTTTCAAAGACTCAATTCTGCAATAGGCGGACAAAAGTCGTGGGTCCGTGATTACACAGACATCGACAAAGGTATTCCCACTCGAGAAAGATTCATTCAAAGACTTCTCGACAAGTCTCCGGGAATTTTTATCTACGAACATGATTTGGATATTCTAGTTTTCGAGCTTCAAGTCTTCCAAGCTTTTCTATCTGCGCTCTGCCTGTATCTTAACCAAAACAAACAATGCGAAACACGTCCTAACAACTTTCCACAGAAAAGCACTTGGGGCCTTCTTCCCAGGCAGCACATCGCTTGGGAAAAGCTGGTTTAATCGAAAAAGTCTCCCCTCCCCTCCGAACAGCATCTGGAATTCGGCACGTTACACGCACAGCTCTTAACACAAACTTAATTTGCTCGTTATTTACAATGCCTCTAAAATCGATCCATGAGATTCTCCATTCTTTTACTATTGTCTTTGACGTTTTCACAGCAAGCCTTCTGCGTTGAAGCTACTTCTGCGCCCGCTACGTCAGCACCAGAGGCAGGGGGGAATTTTTTTAGCAAGCCATCCAATGGCGTTTTTAGCACACCATTCAACGACCCCTACGAAGACCGTCCATACCAGTCAGAGGCGGAAAAAGTTAACTACTGCAAAGTCAGACAAGCTCAAATAGAATCCAATAAAACCGCTCTCGAAAAACTCGAAGCACAGCTCAAAGAACAACAAAAAGCTAATTTAGCAACAGACATAGCAAAGATAGCTGAATGTGAGAAAGAGACGGATGCCCTACTCAATAGTGATGCAGACATTGAGCTAGTTATGAAAGCAGCTGCAGGCACGTGTGACACCCCCACCTGCACCAACACCTGCGAAATGTCACAACGGATTGAAAGAATGATTAGTTTTCGTCGGCACCTTCTCATGAAACTTGAATCGACATTTCACAATGAAGGCTGTCGGGCGGCCTTGAGAATCGACGAAAGATCCAACCCTCCATCCCACGGTGATGACCACGATAATGGCTCGCTTTAGGAAATGTTGATGCGCCAACTTTTCTCATCTGTTTTCTTTATTATGGTGGCCACAGCTTCTCAACCGGGGTTAGCGAGTAGCGACGATCCACTTTTTGGAAACGATAAAGAGAGTCGCAATCGTACAATTTTTAAGAATATCGAACTGAGGGCAGAAATTATCTTCAAAGAATATAACAAGAGCAAAAATTTAGATGGGGTGAAGGCTCAAAAGGCCTACATCAACGAAAAACTCGAGTTACTCTTTCTAGGAATAGACCCAGAATCCTGGAGTCGCAGACTAAGCACAAAGACGGGTTCGCTACAAAAGATATGCTACATCAACTCCTTGATGGACTCCTTAGAGTTCATGGCGATCGCAGAAGGTAAACGATTTCTACACAAAGAAGTTGCTGCTACACTTCGCATCGTATCCAAACGCTGCTCAACCCCGCGTTAGATTTAGACGCGTTACCGCGAGTCTTAGTAACATCAAATTAAGAATTCGTTAGCTTTTTGACAAACCTGACCATTTTTAATGATTTCAACACATTACTCCTAGAGATTTTTGGCGAATGTCATAAAGTTTATGTGATATTTCCAGCCGGTCTCGTTATAATAAAACTAGGCTATACGTGGAACCTTGGTTCTCCGTGGCTAGAGTCTTCGGATTCGAAAGGAGGTGGTGTAGTGGATTGTTCGTATCAGTATAGTCACTTAACCGTAAAGGGGGTTAGCGGCTGAATAAGTCGATAACTTCATCAAGGTAAAATTGACCGAGGTGCTTATCTTAGATGATAAGCGCCTCTTTTTTTTCTGCCGCCCACTAAAGTTAACAGCCCAACTCCTCTTCAAAGTCATCCACATTATCAATCGTATACACTTTGGTCGGCTGACTAATAAGTAGCTAAATTATTAAGTTTACTTGGGTTATTTTGTTAAGCTAATATAAAGATACCAAGCTAATTCTAAACTCTGTTCGTTAGCCCCTACTTTCCCTCCCCAGCTGCACGTGAACCCGAAAGGTTTACATATGCTAGATTTAAAAAAATTACTTATTGCCCTCGTTATTCTCAGCCAAGGTGCTTGTCAGCTAATCATTGAACCTGTGGCTAAAGACAACGGTCAAGACAAAGAAACGACTACGCCCCCAATAACACCAACCCCATTACCGGAACTCTTAACTTATAAGTGTCTAAAATCAACTAGCTCAGGAGCAGTAAGCTTAAGTTCATTAGAAAGTGCCGTCGACCTCACGGAAGCCGTAGCAAATTTTGCCTCTCAGCCAAGGGTGATTACAGGGTTTGGAATTGATTTGTCAGCTGCTGGTATCTCAGGAATTGAAGTTGAATCACAAAGTTTTGACGAAGACATGCTTTTAGACTCAACTTCCACTTTGCTTCATTCCGACGGCAATCTCGGCACCAATGAAATATTTGTATCAGCACCCGAGGGATATTTCATCAGCAGTGTGGGAATTGTTCCACACAGCACCGGAGCCCGTGTATCTAGTGTTTACCTTACCGTAAGCAAGGCGAATCCGAACACCAATAGCTTCGAGCAAAAATATTGCTTTGCGAATAGCTACGAAGTTCAATGTGGCGATGAAGATTACAGATCATACCTGTCATCTACAGGACTAGGTCGGCTTGCTGAACTATCAGGCGCTTCTAATCAAGGCTTGGTATCTTTGGGGGCTAGTATGGTTGACATCAATCACGCCAGCTTCAGCGGCTCGAAGTCGACATTAAGCTTTGGAACTTGCGTCGAATAACAGAGGCTAGCTTGAGGGCTCGTTCCACTTAAATCTAAAGAACATCTTGGGGGGTTGAGTTCCCAGCGGCCAATCGAATTCAAAACTTGTTAACTCGCCATCTTCTCCGAGGATCACATTGGCTGACTTAGTCCAGTTTTCCAAATCTTCTGAGACTTGTAGCTCATACAGCACCCCCTCTTTGCCACCCTTGAGATCAAGCTTCACTCTAGTGACATCGGGCTGTCCATCTCCATTGGTATCAATATGGGTTATACCCAGATTGCTCGCCTGAGGTTTGGGAGGCTCATTAGGAACGTAAGGCTCGGTAACGGGGAAGATCGAATCCGAAAAAGCACTCTCGAGACCAGAGTTGTTATAAGCCGTAGCCGCAATTTCATACGCCGTTGCGTTTTTCATATTTCCAATTGTAAAACTTGTGACATTTCCGACGTCTACAGTCGTCCACGGTGTGACACCTATTTCTCGATAATGAATTTTATAGCCTGCAAGATCTGATTCTGGATTGGGGTTCCAAGCAACCCCCAGAGAAGCTGTCGCGAATTGACTTCCACTAAAAGAGGTATCGCCGGATCCTCCATGCCCCGATTGTGCCCGAGAGAACGAAGGCATCCCTATCAAAACTAAAAATAGCGCAAATCGACATAAGTGATTTTTCATTCCCCACTGAGTATAGCGTATCTTTCTGGGGAATAAACAAACTCTGCGTGAAAGGTGTTTTCTGAGCTGCCCTTTTAGATACCTTGCAAAGCCATTAACGAAAGCTTAACTATAAATAGCTTATGGAAAGAATGGAATTTGATCTCCAAAAAGGCTGGAGCAAGGGCTTAAGAATCTGCTTTGAAGAAGCTTCTTCAAGTGACGATTTCAACATCAAAACAGCTCTCCATGTGAAACAAGTTCATGGCGACAAGATCTACGATGTTGGCCCAGAAGATCTTATGAAGATCTCCCCCCTAGCCGAGGCTGATGGAATGATGGTCCAAGGAGATTTTTTTCGCTCCTTCAAGCGCCCCCTACTCATCAAAACGGCGGACTGTGTTCCCCTGATCTTGATCGACCGTGAGGCTGAAACGATTGCTATCATTCATGCAGGATGGAGAGGACTTGCTCAAGGCATCCACACCAAGCTCATTGACCAGGGGCACTTTGAACCCAGTAAAACTTGGGCATGGATAGGCCCCTCTCTCAGCGGGCGAGAATTCGAAGTCAAAGAAGACATGTGGAGCCAGTTCCCCGAACATAAAGATCCTACAATCTTCGAGCCAGGCCCCACCTCCGACATCAAATATTTCCACACTTGGAAATACCTCGAAAAATGCTACGACGATCTGGGACTAGAAGTCATCTACAACCCCGAAGTTAGCACCTACAGCAACGAAGCCTTCTATTCCCACCGAAGATCTATTCACAGAAACGAAGAGCGCAAAGGCCACAACTACACCTGGCTCAGATTCTACGAATAGCTCGTTGTACGCCAGAAGTGCTTGGTAGAGCGCGCGAGTATCATTTCTAAATCAGTTGAAATATTTGTGTTCATTACTCAGGACGAGGGGGAGCGCAGCCCCCCTCTGGCAAGTTTGCACTTGCCATTCACCCCCATAGTCCTTCGACTGAACCCAGATATTTCAACTGATTTAGAAACGCTCCATCTTTTTTGCGCTCTACCAAACACTTCTGGCGCACAGTGAATTTACAGTTACTTGATCGTCGTGAAAGTCATCGGCTTGCCAGTGGCGGGATGATCCAAATACAAAGTATGGGCATGCAGAAGCATTCGTGTGAAGGTTTGCCCGCCATAAAGGTTGTCGCCCAAGATCGGAATTCCCAAAAAAGACAGATGAACTCTGATCTGGTGAGTCCTTCCCGTCTCCAATTGAACATCAAGCAGCGAGTAGTGAGAATCCTCTGCGAAATCTGATTCCTTAAGCGAGAAGCACTTAAAAACTTCTGGTGCGAGTTTATGCAATTCGCTGACACGATTGTGATGCATGATCTTAAAATGAGTCAGGGCTTTTTTGCCAGTTAAAGGATCCACTGCAAATCGAAGCCGATTTTTGGGATCTCGCCCCAGAGGCGCTGCCAAGGAATGTTTTCCGTTCTTAAGAACTCGAAAGGCCAATTTAGAAGGGTGATCCTCTAGAGCAAGGCGAGCTTTACGGTGCAATGATGACTGCAAACTTTTGGCATTACCATCAACCCAAGCCCAATAATGTCTACCAGCGAGCTTCTTCGCAAACTGAAGCGACAAAGCTTCATGTGATTTAGGATCTTTGGCAACGACCAAACAACCCGAGGTGCCTCTGTCGAGACGGTGGACAATGCCAGGCCTCGCCTCTTCAAGGACCTGATCTCCCCAACTTAAATGCTCGTTATTGGGGGCGACGTAGTTGTTCTTAAGAAGCCAAGCGACCAAAGTTTCTTCCAGTGGAACTCCGGCCCCGGGATGGACCGTTAAACCAGCGGGCTTGTTGATGACCATGATGTGATCGTCTTCGAATAAAATCTCCGGAGATTTTGGGAAACGAAAGTCCAAATCTTTCTTTCCAATCATTGAGTTCATCTCAGATTTTGAAAGAGGTTCTTGCTTTTTAGTTGAGGAATCTTCTCCGACAAAATCATCTACTTCTGGATTCAACTCCAGTCGCTGCCCCACCTCAAGACGAGCACTCGCTTTGGCAATGGAACCATTCAATAGAAAAAGATCTCTCGAAATGAGTTTGGACCACCGGCTACGAGAAATATCGGGGAAATGCTCGGATAGAAAAACGTCTAGGCGCTTGGTCACGAGACCTTGCTCAACTTCGACGCCTAATTGTATGGGAAAGTGCTTTTTCAGGTCCATTAAAAGGAAGGCTTAGGTAACTTGTCTTCCTCTTTCAAGCGATTAACGAAGCGCTTAGCCAATTCCTCGGGATTGGGGATCTTTAAGACGCTGCAAACGATCGCTACATGTCCTCGTATATACACCGGTAAGGGGTCGTCCCTGAGATCTTCTTCTTCTATGGATCGGATCCTAGATGCTGCCAATTTAGAACAACTAGCAAGCTGCTCCACCGAAATCTGCCTATATACCCTAACAGCCCTCAGAAAGGCCCCATCAATGGACTCACAATTTCTGATCTTTTCTTCAAACTCTGGATTAGCCTCGAAGTGCATTTCGTCATCATCAGCCCCCGAGGAGCTAACAACTTTCATCGCAGGTGCCTCGTTGACCTTTGAAGGCTTGGTGATCGTCTTAGGTGCGCTGGTGCCTCCAGAGAAATCAATTTCATCAAAGGGATTGTCGGATCCCTCATCAGACGTCCCAGATGAGGTGATGCTTGGTTTGCTGAATTCCTCACGAAAGGCTTCTCTAGCTTCATCTTTGTCATTCCAAGTGTTGAAACCCATCTTGATATCATATTCACGGCGACGAGAAGGGTGCCCTAAAACTTCATAAGCATCTTCGATTTCTTTCATGATCTGATCATTGTTGTCCTCTTCAATCAAAGAATAGGCAGCCAACGAATCCTGTGTATAGGTGATTTTAGCCCGCTTATAAGCGTGATGAATTTCGTTTTGACTAGCCCCGGGGACAATATCGAGAGCGAGATAATAATTTACGCGAGATCCTGTAGCAGTTTGTGTGTCTTTGCTCATGGGAACAGACCTTTCATTTCACCAACTAGGGTCCGAGTAATACGGTCGAAGCGGCTTGTTAAAATTGAAGTTGGGAATTCGTGCACAACCGAATTTTTGGAACGCACAGCTCTCCAAACGGAATTGTCATACTCCAAGTAACCGACGTAGTTGAGGGACAGGCCGAAGTATCGCCGACACACACTACAAATCGCCTTACCGACATCGATGTCGGCTTGTGACCTTACTTGGTTCACAATAATGTTGGGGTGGTAATCTTCAACAACTTTCTGAAGGACACTTAGCGCTACGGGATCAAGTCTCTCAACGACAGCCATCAGGTCAGCCGGAGTTCTAATCCCTAAAAAGTTTTTCTGATCGAAAGAAGCCTCGATCACGTCTTTGATACTTTCAGAAACGTCTGCCTGAGAAAGTTTCGATAGAAAAATAGTGCGAATAAATCGGTAAGCATTTTCTACACTGGTAGGCTCCGGCAAGATCGACAACACACCTTCATCAGCTCCAAGGAAAAACTCTACAGTCGACTCTTGAGTTCCAGCACCTAAGTCAATAACGATGTCATCATAGGGTAATTTTCGAAGATCGCGAAGAAGATCGGTTTCTTTGGACTCCGTTCTGCGAATCACGTTGATAGGATCCGCTGATCCCGTGATCAAATGAAGATTCTTTTCTCGAGTGTGCATGCAGAGCTGCCTAAGGTCCGTAACCCTTGAACTCATATAATCACCAATGCTATTTTTTCCAGCATCAACACCAAGACAAGTGTGAAGGTTAGAACCTCCAAGGTCCAAATCAACGGCGAGGACTTTGTGTCCCATTCGAGATAACATTATTGAAAAATTGGCGCATATGAGACTCTTGCCCACACCACCTTTTCCACCTGCAATCGCCCAAACTTTTGGCTGTTTCTGAAGATTCACCTCGGGGACAAAGGCTTCAGAAGTACCGCTACGTAGAGAGCTGCCGCCCTCCACAGGCTCAGTAGAAACCATAGGCTCTGCAGAGTTGGACTCATCATCTTCCCAACTGGATTCAGCCAATTGCGACTCAACTAAATTGCTGTGCTCTTTCAAGCTGCTTTCCTCTCGATCCAAGTCAATGCCCCCCTATCCAAAATTCTCACACTACTATGCGCCGAACGCAAGTTTTCGCAAAAAAATCAATGAGCTACTCAAAGGGTGTCGATTATCGGAGAAAGTCTAGAAGAGACGGCGTCAGGAGTTTTTTGTTACTGTCCAGGGTTGCTGAGAGCAGTGATTCGTTCCTCGCGAGTTCAGAATAGACTTGCTCTAAGTCAGCGTCTTCCACGTTGGAAAGTAGTGTTTTGTTCGTAACCTGCTGTGACTCGACCAAATCACGGTTGGAAATCACAGAATTCTGCAAAGCACCTATGGTCGCACGAGATGCCGATACTTGGCTCATAGCTTGATCTAAACTCTCAAGAGATTCATTGATAAGATCCGTTCTACCGGTCGCCAGCCCCTCAGAAAAGGTTTTGAGAACGGCGAAGACATTCACACCTGTGTTGGACTGAATACTGGCGAAAGCTTCCGGATTTTCCCCTGGATCCACACCTTGATTATGCGCAACGATCGAGGCCGGATCTCTAAATTCTGGCCCTACAGTTGGCCCACGGTCCGAACCTAATTCTCTGTTTTTATTTGGTATTTCTTCAACACCAAGAAAGGGCGCCAAGCCCGGCATATTAAACTGAACACGTTGACCAGGCTGAACTTCGATCTCGATAGCTCCAGTATCACCGTAATAGTTCCCGTCAACATCAAACGGCGGATGATCGGTTTGGTAGCCTGCAAAGACGTAATGCTCTCCAATTCTTGCGTTAGCAAGCTGAACAGCTTGAAAAAATAGCTCGTCTACTTCGGATTTTACGGCTTGCATAGCCTCTGGAGCCTGGTTCGTCCCAGAACTCATCTGAATGGCGAGCTCCTTGGCCCTGGAAAGAACTGATGTCATTTCACCAAGTGAGCTGTCCGTCACGCTTAAATAGCTATTGGCGAGCTCCATATTTTTCAGAGCCTGTTCGTTTCTGTTGACCTTATGTTTTAAACCGATCGACCGAATCATCCCTTGAGGGTCGTCTGATGGGCGGTTGATGCGCTTGCCCGAAATGGCTTGTTCTTGGTTCTTTAAAAGCGTGTTACGGGTGCGGTGCATCGCCCGGTCTGCTTTTTCATAAAGTAGGCCTTCTGTGACTCTTGCCATCTTTTAGAACCTCTTCAAGCTAAGCACGGTCTCCATCATGGAGTCTGCTACTTGGATCAATTTTGCGTTAGCATTGAATGCTTTTTGGAACTTCAACATGTCAACGGCTTCTTCATCGAGAGAAACTCCAGACGTTTCTTCTCGCAAAGTCTCAAGTTGATTCATAACTCCTATTTGAGTTTCCATAGAATCCATCACGGATCGAGACTCAACGCCAACGTTTCCAATCATACTTGTGAGGTAGTCGGTAAAATTCGCCTCGCCATTCTCGAAGATTTTTTGATCTTCAAGATCAGCCATCGCCATCAAGGTTCGGTTGTCACCTTTGGCGCCCCGCGCCTCTCCGGCAGAAATTTTTGTTAAGTCATTCTTAACAGCGTCCGATACCTTGATAAGAGAGGCTGCATCTTTCACTCCACCTTCAAGTGAAAAAAATTCGTTTCCTGTTTGACCGTCGAGGCTGTAACCCTGCTGGTGCAAGCTATTTAAAGACTTCGCAAACCCAAAGGCCAAGGTATCCATTCTTTCTTTGACCATAGGCATGACCTTGTCTCTAGATTCAATAAGTCCACCAATGGCGCCATTGTTAAGGTGCCTTGTCACATCTTTACCCAAAGACCCATCCGCCTCTTTGGTGCGAATTCTTACTGTCGAATCCAGAACGTCATCAGCCTCTCTTACGGTGGCCAATTCATAGTTGCTAGATACGTCGACCAAGAGCCCAACGCGCTTCGAGGAAACGGCAATTCCCCCATTTTCAAGGTCTGTTACATCAACAGGAATAAGTGCTGACAATTCCTTAACAGCCACATCACGACGGTCACGTTCATCATTGGCGAATGAGCCCTTGTTGACTTCAATATCGACGATCCTCTGGTTAAGTCCCGCGATCTTATTCGTTAACGAGTTCACCTCGGCTACAGATGATTCAATTCTACGATCAAAGTCATCTTTCATACCTTTTAAATTGTTAGATATGTTCTGGAAGCGACTCACAACTGACTCGGCACTTTCACGAACCGCAGAACGCAAAGGGATTGACGAGGGCTCAGTCGCGAGAGATCTGAGATCATTAAAAAATTGCGACATACGTGTCGAAACACCCGACTCGGATTCAGAACCAAGGTCGGCCTCAAGCTGAACATAAGTTTCATTAAGAGCTGAGAATTTTCCCAAGTCTGAACTTTCTTCTTCAAGTCGCTTATTGACGAAATGGTTGGTCGACCTAGAAACTTTTCCGACTAGGACACCTGTCCCCAGACGGTGACTACCGTTTGTCACAGGTTCGTTCGATTCAAAATCTACTCGTTGGCGGGAATAGCCCTTGGTGTTGGCATTAGCAATGTTGTGCGAAGACGTAGCAAGACCCAACTGGTTTGCCGCCATAGCACCCTTCCCCTGAGAGAGAACGCGATTGATACTCATAAATCTCCCCTCCCCCCGGAAGCTACACCTGACCGGAAACTAGTCTTCCAGACTGGCCTTGTTGCTTTGTTACTTTTGCATTCTTTCCATAAGTTGTGTTTTTCGACGGGGAAGTCTCCGACTTCTCCCGACCCGTTTCGATCGAGTCCGTAATCGCCTGAGCCAGCCCCCTAAGATTGCTCACGCTCTTCTCTATAAAACGTTCGTTCTGCTTAACACTTAGCTTTGTTTTTTCGATTAACGATTGAATTTTTTCGCGAATCACGAGCATACGTCGACCCAACTCGCGGTCGCCCTCGCCACCTTCAAGCAAAGTATCGGCGAAATATTTAAGAGTCACGCCAGCGGAAGGCACTTCATTAATCATCGCATAGTAGTCTTGGATTTTGAGGCGCTCTTTATCGAGCTTGCGAATCGTGGAGAGAATCTCGTCCTTTTCACGCATCTCTTGATAAAGTCTTTCAAAATTCATCTCAATGAGAGACTTTCGTTCCAAATCAAGAATCGGCAATGCACGCGCATACAAAGAATGCATCTGCTCCAAGATCACGCAGAGCCTTTGCATTAAATTCGGCATCTCTCCTTGATTAAAACTCATCTTCATTATCCCCTAAATAAACTGAAACGTAACATTCTCGCTTAGCCGCGAGTCAAAATATCATCCTCGAGAGAAGTGGCGATCATCTTGTCAGCCAACGCTTTTGAATCCACCTTATAAGAGCCATCTGCAATCGCAGCTTTTAAAGCCGCAACTCTATCAGCGCGAACACCACTACTTGCCTTAGCATTGCTGAGAACTTCATTGGCCAACTTTGCTTGAGACG
The DNA here is from genome assembly GCA_964640545.1 of uncultured Bacteriovorax sp. Lineage (GTDB taxonomy): Bacteria > Bdellovibrionota > UBA2428 > UBA2428 > UBA2428 > JBGSZX01. The sequence goes on from CAZXHL010000006.1 coordinate 35,795, forward strand.
ACCACTGAACTTTTGCAGAGTCAGATGTGCGTGCACTTTCGCCGACGTTCTGAGAGTCACGTTTTTCAACCTGAGTTTTTTTGTTGTTAGCTTGCTGAGCTTCATTCGCTCGGTCTTGCTGAATTCTATCTGTTCCTAATTTTGAAATATCCATAAAGCCCTCCTGGCTTTCACCGTTTGCCCCAACTACTTATTATAGTTTACACGAGGCTGCGTGCGAACTCCACCCTTTCCTTCAAGCTGCTGTACCACTAAATCTGACACCCCAAATGGGCGGCGTTTTGCCACATTTTCCATAACCAGTTGATCATGCATTGATTGAAAGATCTTTTCTCCGTTAGAAGGTGCAAAGGGGCTATCTGGATCCACCCACATCCCTTGCGAACTCTTAAGCTGGCCGTAGAAATGATTCACCATCATGCTCTCATAAGCGTCACCTACTTGACGGTATTGCTCAGCCATCGACGGTTGTTCCTCAAAAGGTCTTTCTGCCTGTGTGGAGACGGTCATCTGATTGGCCTGGGCCCAAGATGGGTTCATTCCCGCAAGCAGAAAAAGCGCTATAGAAAAAAATTGGATTATAAAAAATTGGTCATTAAAAAATTGGATTGAGGAGCTCCCGGTTGCGTGACGCATCCTGCATTCACGGTCCGTTCGCTTCGGTTTTCCCTGGGAGGAATTCAAAACTTTTTGATCGAGTCCAGAAACTCCCCAATCCCTTCGCTTCAACGCACATCCTATGCGTATAGGCCAAATTAATCCGCGGGCTCTACTCATCACAACACTTCCAACTCAGCTTGCAGCGCGCCCTGCGCTTTTAATGCCTGCAGTATCGAGATCAAGTCTCTAGGAGAAACCCCTAAAGCATTGAGCCCTTTTACGACATCCCCAAGGGTTGCTCCCGTAGGCACAGTAATTAGTTTATCACCGGACTCACCAAACTGGACTGTAGTTTCTTTGACAGTCTCGGTGATTTCACCGCCAGTAATTTGATCCCCATTCGGCTTGGTGATCGTAGTGGTGTTGTCTGGAGTTGTGGTCGTCGTTTCTTTGGTTTGAATTTCGAGAGTGAGGTTTCCATGAGCAATTGCGACGGTATTTATCCTTACAGAATCGCCCATAACGACAGTTCCCGTTCTTTCATTAATGACTACTTTGGCTGCATTGTCTGATTCGATAGGCAATCTTTCAATCAAGGCTAGAACCTCAACAACTCCACCATCAAAATCATAAGGAACCATCACATCAATTGTTGAGGAATCTCTCGATCGAGCAAAGATTCCCCCCAGTTCACGATTGATGGTCTTTGCGACTCGAGCTGCTGTCGTGAAATCTGGATTATGCAGAGCTAGGCGGAAAGCATTGCGGTTTGAAAAGTCGAGTTTCACCTCTTTTTCAACCAGAGCTCCATTGGCAATGATGCCTGCGGTGGGATGGTTCTTAGAACTGGAAGCTCCGCCGCCCGACCCCGCAAAACCACCGACCAACATAGGCCCCTGGGCCACAGCATAAACAGCTTTGTCACCACCGCGCAGTGGAGTCATCAGCAAGGTTCCACCCTGAAGCGACTTCGCATCTCCTATGCTCGCCACACTGACGTCGATCTCCTGCCCGACTCTCGCAAATGGCGGAAGCTTTGCCGTAACAACGACCGCCGCTACGTTTTTGGATTCAATCTGAGCCTGAGTCACGGTGACACCCATTTGCTTGAGCATCTGAGACATGGATAGCCCGGTAAACTCTTTACTGGAGTCTCCTGTACCCTGCAGACCTACGACGAGGCCGTATCCAATGAGTTGGTTTTCTCTCACGCCTTTAATGCTCACAATATCTTTAAGCCTTGAAGCATACGTGCTCTCCACTAACACGACTGAAAGAATGATCGCACATACAATGAGAAAAACTTCTCTATAGCGGTTTAGCCTTTGTTGATGATTCAAGATGCTCATTTGGTCAACTCCACTTTGGATTCTAGAACTAAGGTTGAAGAAATCTGACCATCTGGAGAAACATCTTCGTGGCGGATTCTTCCTGTCATAGCAATTCGGTAGGGGGCATTTCGAATAAAGACTCTACGATCTCCAGCAATTTTGAAAATTCTCTGATCCAAAGACTCCACAACTCGCACTGGAATCTTGTCGAGATTCACATATTCTTCTTTAAGGTCGATAGCTGACTCAACCGACTGACCAAGATCTCTCCCGATCGCCTCCCCCACACGTTTGTTGCCAATTGCTGTTCCGAGTTTGTCACCAACGGCACTCGCCACTTCTTTTTCAGCTTCTTCAGCTGCGATCTTACGTACACTTTTCCCATTTTGGCCCAGCAATGCAGCTATCTTCGCGTTTAAAGTATCGTTCACATCGCGCTCAACTGTAACATAAAGAATGTCACCAACTTTGAAGTTGGTGTTTACTGTAAAGTAGAAGTTGTCCTGACTATCAGGATTCCACAGCGATCCTTCGTTCTCAGGGCCTGTCCCATACCACGGATCTTTTCCATTGCGATAGTTTGAAGTCACCCCAAACTCATTTCGACCTAGGTCACTTCCGATGGGCTGAGACGTTATGTTTCCATCAAACTCTGTGTTTGTGATTACGACTGAACCTTTTTTACTAGATGCTGGAGAACGTCCACCGCCCTCATCCTCGAGTTCAGCCTGGGATTCTCCCATGGCCATTCTTTTCAAATCAGACAAAGACGAGCAAGAATTCAGCATCAGCACCAAAGCCAAAAAGGCTAAAATATTTCCGGAAAGCTTTTTCATTTAGAGTTGAACCTCCACTTTATTCGGACCAGTGATCAACCCTCGAACAATTTTTTTAGTTTCAAGTTGCTCCACGCGAATCACCTCACCAATACTTCCGGCCTGTTTCGCCAAAGCTCTGGACCGAATAATCACTCCAGGACCAGACTGGACCGTCAGCACAACAGCCGAGCCGATCTTAACAGCGGAAGGCCCACGAAGAAGTTCTGGATAGAGAATTGATCCGCGGCTTACGGTTCGTTTTAATGCGCGGCCATTGAGGTCACTTTGTGAAGTTAAAAAAGCATTCGAGGGCAGTCTCGACCAAGGCATCGTGGTGAGCCTCATGGAATCTGCAGAGATCACTTGGTCACGGTTCAAAGTAGAGGCCGCAACCCAAACAGGACCTGTGACCTTTACCAATCCAGATAGAGTCACTTCTTCGATGGATTGCTGGTTGATTCGAATGCTAGCAGGAACACTAATCAATCCATCGATTCTGGAAGAACCGTGAGTGCCCAGAGCAAAGATCTCCAGAAGCTCAATCTTATCACTGGCCTCAACCGGCGGCATGATCAAAAGATTACTTACCGTCACTTCAAAAAGGGAGGAATCGAGATCCATTTTTGAACTCATCTGACCGACCAAAAGATCTGCAAATGAATGTTCAAGACTTTTAACTTTCATTGGAACACTGGAAGCAGAAGACGCAAGCGTAGACACGCTCCAAAAACAACTCAATAAGATCCACACCATTTTCACGTTAGCTACCCTCTTCCCCATCTTCATTACCGAATGCTATTCAGCGAGTTCATCATCTGATCCGCTGTTGAAATCACTTTCGAGTTCAATTCATACACACGTTGAGCCCGGATCATATCTGTCATTTCGGTCACAGGCTTCACGTTCGAAGCCTCTAAATATCCTTGGTGAAGCCGTCCCAAACCACCATCAGTTGGAGTCCCAGGAATCGGCGCACCACTTGCAGGCGTTGCATTGTATAGATTGCCACCTTCAGCCTGAAGTCCGGCGTCGTTCGCAAAGGACGTCAACTGAATCTGACCAATTTCGGTGGCACCGCCTTGATCGTCTTTAACTTCAACACGGCCATCAAAAGAGATATTGATGTCTTTTGTATTTTGCGGAATCTGAATCTCAGGAACAACCGCATATCCGTTGGCATTCTGAAGTTGCCCTTCAGGCCCCACCCTCAAACTACCATCGCGCGTATAGGCGATGTCGCCATTTGGTTTTTGGATTGCAAGAAAGCCAAGACCTTCAATCGCAACGTCTAGTTTTCTATTCGTTGGACGAAGCGTCCCACCCTCGTGATCTCGAGATGCGCCCACAACTTTCACACCCGCGCCGATCTGGACTCCAGTGGGATTCACAGTCGTAGCAGAAGTCGCAGCCCCCGGAGCTTTGATGTTTTGATAGAGAAGATCTTGAAAGTCAGTCCGTGATTTTTTGAATCCGGTCGTGTCTGCGTTGGCCAAGTTGTTGGAAATCGTTTCAATTTGCTTTGATTGAGCATCCATTCCTGTCGCAGCGGTATTGAGTGTGTTCAACATATCTCTATTCCTTTACTTTCTTAAAACTTTCCAACTTCTGAGAGTCGTCCGGTCATTTCGCCAACACTTTGCATGATTTTTAAGTTCTGCTCATAAAGACGGTGCGCCTCGATGAGTTTGGTCATTTGCCCAACAGGATTCACGTTTGATGCCTCAAGCATTCCTTGATGAATCTCAGGCTTGACAGTTGTGGGCCCAAGGGGATTGTTTCTCACGAGGACCTCTTCCGGAATCACAGAAGCTGGACCACGGCCTTGGGCTTCGTTAGGGTATTTCAAGAAGGCATCTTCTCCGGCCTCCCACATCGTATTTCCCACTGGCTTCAAGGCATCTGGATTTTCGACTTGTACGAGGCTTAATTTGCCAACTCTTTCACTCGCACCATTGATCGACCTATAGACGTCACCTTCTTGACTAATTTGAAGACGTCCTCGCCCAAGAGTGATCGCGCGTTTCGAAGGATCTTGCTGGGCTGCGTTGGCCTGAGACTCGCCAAGGATCAAAAAACCGTCACGATTGACCAGTTGTCCTTTGTCGTTAAGTGACAAGTTCCCGGCACGTGTCAGACGAATGCCATTGGGACTCAAGACTTCCAAGAAGCCATTTCCTTGAATTGCGATATCGAAAGGATTGCTCGTTTGGCGCATCGCGCCCTGCTTCAAGTTGGCATAGTCACGGCCGTGTAAGACAGGTCGGTTTTCTGTCGCTGGCCTTGCTAAGATCTCGGATTTTCTGAGTGGACCCGGCGCAATATCACTCCGGTCATCCTGAGCCTTGGCATCCTCGAGCATCTCCTCAAATATGAGATCACGGGATTTAAATCCGGCGGTATCGGCGTTGGCAACGTTGTTCGCAAGCGTTTCAATGCGACGACTTTGAGCCAATGCGCCTGACAAAGATGTGACGAGTCCTGATTCCATATGTTCTCCAACAAGGTATGGAGCAACGGGTGTGCCAACATGAAAGCGTCAGGAAGTTGAACTTTGACAGGCCCACATATGCCGTGATTAAAAGCGACATGGCACAATTGCTTGACGGTAAAAAATCAGCACAAAATCTTCTCGACGAACTCAAAGCCACGATCTCCACAACGCTCGCCGCGGATCCTTCGAAAGAAGCCCCATGCCTCGCCATTCTCCAAGTTGGAGCCAATCCCGCATCAGCCGCTTACATTCGTAGAAAAATCAAAATCGCTGACGAAATTGGAGCTTCAACCAAACACATCTCTCTTAGTTCCGACACAAGCGAGGAAGAAATTCGCAGGCAAGTGAAGAGGCTTGCTGAAGACTCTGCCGTCGACGCTTTGATTGTCCAACTCCCACTTGACCAGAAACAAGTTTCATCTTCAAAGTGGGTGCATGAAACATTAGAGATGATTCCTCCCGTTAAAGATGCTGATGGGCTTCATACTCAAAACCTCGGACACCTCGCTGCGGGATCTTCCACTCCCTCCCACTGGACGGCTCCGCTTCCTGCCACCGCCTATGGGATTATGGATCTTTTGAATTTTTACAAAGTGCCATTGCTTGGAAAACGAATTTTGATTCTTGGCAAATCACGACTTGTGGGAATGCCAACCGCACAACTCTTGATGCACGCAGGAGGAACAGTCTCCGTTGCTCACTCAAAAAGTGGTGACTGGTCGGACCTGAGCCGCAATGCCGATGTGATCGTCGCCGCCGCAGGAGTGAAACATCTGCTAAAACCCGAGCAGATCAAAGAAGGCGTCGTACTTGTTGATGTGGGCATCCACCGTGACGAAGACGGATTAACGGGCGACATCGATCACGGTTGCTACGAGAAAGCTGGAAGCTATTCTCCAGTTCCTGGCGGAGTCGGACAGATGACGGTTGCTTGTTTGATGGCTAATTTGGTCAACTTATGGAAATAATTTAAACATTTTTTTTTAGAACATCATCGCCGTTGTCAAAAAATATCAACGACTTGTCTCGCTAAGTGGCAGTTTTGCAACACGCCAATATTAACATAATTTATCCCACGTACCGAATATATAGATATGTTTGAGGTCCAAATGATTGATTCCCATCAAGGCGTTAACGTCAACGGGATCAACTCGGCCTCAGAATCGATCAACCCACTAGTTAAAATTTTCGTAACCGCCGTTGCGGCCCTGATACTTTTTACTTCTTCTGGCGCATTCGCAAGTTCTGCAGCATCAATAGGCTACAATTTTCATGCAGGCCCTGTTGATAACAGCATCACAAACGCGAGTAGCTATTCTGGAGTCATCAGTTCAGAAGGCGGAGAAAAAGCCTTTCGAATCACTTATGGCATTGGCGGCCAGTACAGCAGTGCTTTGTTTTACTTGAATTCAGAAGAATATTCCGCAACGATTTTTGGTGGAGAGATGAGACTCGGACTTTCTTTCCATGCTCTTGCTGACAACTTCTTTTCTCCCATCTTCGCTGTGAATGGAGTTTTTGGAGCTAACGTTTACAAACTAGCTGATCCACCAACTGGCGCCTCAGCTAGTGAGATGAGTTTTCAATATGGCTACGAGGGCGAGTCAGGAATGAGTCTGAAGTTTGGCCGCAAGAGGCTGAGACTGACAGGTGCCTACCGCTGGATCAAAAGCAGCTATAGATCTACAACAATCACACTCAATGCGATGTCGTTTCGCTTAGGTATGGAGTTCTAAGGTGAAAAAGAACTTCTCGCATGCGATAATGCTTCTGGCTGCAGCTATGGTGCTAAGTCAGTGCGGCCAGCAAATGCGCTCGACGGGTGCCGACGATGGAGGGTATTCCGAATCAAATCCCGTTGCAAGTTCTGGAGATATTGTGGTCTCAAACGGAGCTAGCGACTCCATCCTCCTTCTCGATCCTGATGGCTTCTATAAAGCGCTTCTCTTCAATGCTGACAACACCTCGGAGTCTCCTGGCGGTGTCACCTACAATACCGACACCAATGAAGTCGTTTTCGTCGTCGACGGAGCAGACCGCTTAGCTGCTGTATCACTCACCGATCTGACCTACAGAAATGTTGTAACAAGCACGCTACTATCCGGAGTTCTGCGCGGCATAACTCAACTCATTAATGGCGACTACCTCATCATCGAGTCCAACGTCATCGAACGCTACACTGCAGATGGATTTCCCGCGGGAAGCCCTTGGCCCAGATCTGGACTCCAAACGAACCCTAACGGAATTTCTGCGAGAGCGGCCGGAGGATTTGTCATGTGTTCCTACGGAACTGATGTCGTACGAACTTATGACGATTCAGGAACTCAAATTGCTACGGCTTCATCTGGCATTGCTGGAACCACCGATGCTTACGCCTGCACCGAATTGAGCAATGGCAACATTGCCGTCGCCTGGAGTGGCACGACAGATACTATACAGATACGATCTCCGGACTTGAGCACGGTCATTGCCAGCTACTCAAACACTTCAATATTAGGGGACCCCGAAGGTATAGCCGAGGACAACGATGGCAACTTGCTCATCACCGACGGAACTTTCCATCATATTGTCGTCATCGATAGCTCCGCAAATTTTGTTACCATCAAAGCCAATTCGGTCCTTAACCTCCCGCGCTGGTTATTTGTAGTTCCTTAGAAAAAATTGAACGTGAAAAGTGAAAAGTTGTATGGCGATCCCAGAAGATAAAAAACTAGAGCTCATTAAGTTTGAAATTGAAAAAATTCCTTTGAACGCCGATGGAACCGCCTTGGTGGACTTCTACGTTCACCTTCCACGCAATGATCGCTACATTCGCTTTGTCTTAGCAGGCGACAGCTTCGGCGAAAACCAAACTAGAATGCTTCAAAAACACAAAGAACCCATCATCTTCTGCAAGTATGAAGAATTTGTAGCTGAGCACTCAGGTTTTGCGATACCTCCCTCGGAGCACAACAAAGAAGTTCTCGAGATTTTTCAAGGGAGCGGGCAGATCAGCGAAAATTTACCCCATTTAATCTTTGAGGCAAACCCTACCCCTACTTCAGATCAAGAAGCAGGTAGCACCAACAACCAACCCCCGCATCTCAAGATCATTCGAGGGGATGATGCCGATCTACATACTCATAAAAACCAAAAAATGGTTTTCAAAGGAAGCAATGATCTAGCTTCACGAGAAAAAGGGAAATTCTTAACTGACGAGACTTCATCTAGGCAATCCCACGGCCCTAGCGAAGACGAGCCCTCCAGTCGGCACACTAGACTTTATCAAGAAGAAGACTATTCGGGAAGCAAGCAAAGTTTGTCGACGGCAAACACAAACGACGGCGAGAGCATGGAAAACATGATCGCTCAATTTGGACAAGAAAAGTCTTCGTATCTAAAGAAAACCATCACAAACGAGCTCAAGTCTGCCTACAAACAACTCCATTCTGAAAGCCCGGCAACGATCAATCTAGAGGAAAGCCCTATTCAAGATATCGCCTCTAATCTACTTGAAGTCATCGCACCTGAAGTAGAGAAGCTCCGAGATCACCTGAAAAAGATTCCCGATTATGTGGGGGTGATGAACGATTCTGCCGCCCTAACTGCGATCACAACACTGGTCTGTCTTGCCAGAGGACAAACCTCGAGAAGCATTTTTAAAGAAATGTCTTATGCCGTTCTACTCATGGATATGTCCATGACTAGTCTTGACGATGAAGCTTACAAAAACTACTTTATCAATCCAGACGCTCTATCCGAGAAGCAAAAAAAGATTGTGTTCACCCACCCTAGAGCCTCCTACGAGTTAGTTCAGAAAAAGTTTAAGAACCTACCCGATATTGTGAGTCAACTCATTCTCGGCCACCACGAGCTTTTCAACGGCAAGGGCTACCCTCGCAAAGTGCGCTCCGAGTTGCTCGCCCCACTTGTTCGAATATTAGCTTTTGCTGTGGATATTTTTGAGCTGATGAAGCGCAATCATTACCTCGGCAAAAAGCTTAGCATCGTTGACGCTGTGGACAGTTTGCTCAATGCTGACGTCCCCCCTCACCTCAGGCGCCACAATGTTGTGTTGATGCGAGAGGTGTATCAATATCTTACGGTAGACCCTGAGTAATAGCCCCCAGAAACTGGGCCCTTAACCCACCGCACAAGAGCCTAATCCTCGCTCGACAAGATCAGCTCCACATGCTGGATTCAGCCCATGTTAAAGACGACTCCTCTTCATCAGTGGCACCTCGATAACAAAGCAAAAATGCTCGGTTTTTCTGGTTACGACATGCCCATTCAATACGCGGGAGTCATGCAAGAACATGCCACCGTTCGTGAAGATGTCGGCCTTTTTGATGTAGCCCACATGGGACTACTTCTTGTCGATGGTGAAAAAAGTATCGAAGTTCTCAACCAACTCATCACCAAAGATTTGAACAAGCTCGATGATGGTCGCGCGGTTTACACCATGTTTTGCAATGAAAACGGTGGAATCCTCGACGACCTCATTGCCTACCGAGCCAGCTCTTCAAAAGTCTACTTGGTTTTAAATGCCGGCAACAAAGACGCCGATCTTGCCCACATTTTATCTTTCGACAATCAGCACCAGATGAGACTCACGAGTCTTTTTGATGACGTGAGCATACTCGCCCTGCAAGGACCGAGGTCTTTTGCGCTCCTGAATGAATTGGGTGTGATTGATTTGAAGGCAAATCCCGAAGGCCCTCGCCCCTTTGATTTCATCTCATCCGAAATAAGAGGCATCTCCGTTCAAGTCGCCTTCACGGGCTACACAGGTGAAAAGGGCTGTGAGATTTTCGTCTCTAATGATCAAGCCGAAGCCTTATGGACTTTGCTTTTGGAGGCTGGCCAGCCTCACAATATCAAACCCTGTGGACTGGCGGCCCGTGATACCTTGAGACTAGAAATGGGCTATTCCCTTCATGGCCAGGACATTAGCCCCGAGATCTCACCTATTGAGGCGGGACTAAAATGGGCCGTCGACTTTGGCAAAGAAGCGTTTCTCGGAAAGCAAGCACTCGAGGCTCATGTTAAGCAGCCTCCTCGCAAATGGATAGGCCTCAAAAACGACTCCAAGCAGGCGCCCAGAACTGGGATGAAGATTTTCGATGCCCGAGACCAGGAGGTTGGCGCCATCACGTCCGGAACCTATGCACCGAGCCTTGGCCACGCCATCGGAATGGGACTCGTCAATACTGACGCAGTCGCCCCCTTCTGCGTCGAAATTAGAAAGAACAAAATTCCATTTGAAAGCACGAAAAGACCTTTCTACAAAGGTCAGTAAGTTAGAGCCAAAATATTAGGCCACATATAAGGTCCCATAAGCCGGAGGAAACAAAATGTCTGAAATTCGCCCTGAACTTTTCTACACCAAAGAACACGAATGGATTAAAAAAACTAACAATCCAAAAGTATTTCAAATGGGAATCACTGACTTTGCGCAATCCGCTCTTGGCGATGTGACTTATCTAGAACTTCCTGAATTGGATTCCACAATTTCTCAAAATGATGTTGTCGGAAGTATTGAGTCCGTAAAATCAGTTTCAGAACTCTTTGCACCTCTAAGCGGAAAAGTCACAGCAAGGAATGAGTCGCTTTTGGATGACCCTTCTCCCCTGAACTCTTCCCCCTATGATGATGCTTGGCTACTCGAGATCGAAATCACGAATGAAAGTGAACTCAGTCAACTGCTAGGCCCCGAAGCTTACGCCTCTGTAGCTCAATAGGTTTGGCTCAATAGTGTTAGCTCAATAGTTTTGACTTAATAATTTTTGTCGAGCCGCCTAGTCGAGCCGACTGATAAAGAATGCGAAATAGAAAATATGAGATACTTACCGCTTACCGAAGATGAAAAAACAAGAATCCTTGAGAAGTGTGGCGTCGGCAGCTTTGAAGAACTAACGCCCAACATTCCCGAAGAATTGAGAGTTAAGGGGCTTCTCAATTTGCCTTCACGCATGAGTGAAGCAGAATTACTCGAAACTTTAGAGAAACTATCCTCCATCAACAAAGGTGCATGGATGCAGAATCACCTCGGACAAGGTGTTTACGACCATACCTGCCCAACCTGGATTGACCAGATTCTTGGTCGCGGGGAGTTTCTTACCTCCTACACTCCCTACCAACCGGAGGTAACACAGGGAACCCTTCAAGGAATTTTTGAATTTCAATCCATGATCGCCGAGCTCTTCGGGATGGAAGTATCCAACGCGTCTTTATACGATGGGGCAACTGCTGTCCTCGAAGCTGTGTTGATGGCCGTGCGGACACGTAAGAACAACAAGCCGATTGTTTATATTTCAGAAGGAACTTACGACAACACTCGCAAGATTCTTGAAAGCTGTCTTCCCGACATGGGCATCGAAGTCAGAACCTGGTGGGCCGATCCGAAATCTCTAGAATCCACACCTGAAACTTTTGAAAATGATTGTGGCGGCGCCCCTGCCGCGATTGTTCTTCAGTCTCCTAACCGCTGGGGTGTTGTTGAAGATTGGGCAGGACTCGACAGCGTTGCAAAGAAAGAAAATGCTAGAAGCGTCGCTTATGTGAGTCATGCGCTTTCTCTGGGAATCTTCTCCCCGCCGGGAGAGCACGATATCGATATCGCCGTCGGCGAAGGGCAAGCCCTAGGAATTCCCCCAGGCTTTGGCGGACCACATCTCGGCCTTTTCTGCTGTAAGAAGGCTGACATCAGACAAATGCCTGGCAGACTTGTCGGTCATACCGAGGACGCTCGCGGCCAACAAGCTTTTTGCGTGACACTTTCAACTCGCGAGCAACACATCCGTAGAGAAAAGGCGACCAGCAACATTTGCTCGAACCAAAATCTCATGGCTCTAAAAGCTGCGATGTATATGACAGCTATGGGGCCTGAGGGCCTAAGCAAACTTGGCAAAGGCTTGCGTTCCCGAATCTTTTATCTTCGCACTGCCATCGAAAATAAATTTAAAGAAAAGAACATCCCGCATCAAGTCGTGCAAGGTGAACTTTTCAACGAGCTTACGATCATGGTCGGCCCCAAACACAGCCTTTGGGTCGACGAAAAAATCACCCAGGCACAAGATCAAGGCATCCTGATTGGACTCGATGTCAGTGTTCCCAGAAGCTCAGGGTGCGTGAGAGGTCTCAACATCGCCGTTACAGAACGTCATTACCAGTCAGATCTCGACAAGCTCGTCGAAATCTTGGGAGAATCATAATGTCTAATTGGCCCTTAAAAACTAAACTATCTATAGATCTCAGCACGCCCGGACATCACGGCTACAGTTTTCCAAAAGCCGACGTCCCTCAAGCTCCTGCGCCCGGGAAGAACTGCCGATCCACAAAAATCAACCTCCCGGAATTGTCAGAACTTTCCTGCGTGAGACACTTCACTCGGCTTTCACAGCAAAACTTTTCAATCGATGCCGGCATGTATCCTCTAGGATCATGCACCATGAAATACAACCCGAGGGTTAACGAAGTTACAGCATCTCATAGAGGCTTCACCAGACTTCACCCTAGAACCCCTGCCAAGTATTCACAGGGCGCACTAAAGCTCATGTTCGAACTAGAGAACTTACTTTCTGAAATTTCTGGGTTTTCTAGAATCAGCCTTCAACCCGCAGCCGGTGCACAAGGAGAATACCTCGGAATCAAGATGATGCGAGCTTGCCTCACAGACCGAGGCGAAACCCGCAATAAAATTATCATTCCAGAGTCAGCACACGGAACCAACGGAGCCTCGGCCGCCATGTGTGGATACGACGTTCTCCCCCTTCGGAGCAATGAGTACGGACTTGTCGACTTTGCCCAACTAGACGAACTCACTAAGTCAGGTGACGTTGCTGGTCTCATGATCACCAACCCAAATACACTTGGACTTTTCGAAACAGAAATCCAAAAAATATGCAAACTCATCCACGATCGTGGCGGCCTTGTTTATCTTGATGGCGCCAATTTGAATGCCATGATGGGCATCACTAGACCGGGAGACGCAGGAGTCGACTGCATGCACTTTAATATGCACAAAACCTTTACCACACCTCACGGAGGCGGTGGTCCTGGCTGCGGCGGCTTAGGTGTTTCAAAGACTTTGATCCCCTACCTTCCCACACCGACTGTTGAGAAAATTCCATCGGGAGATGATGAATACGTCTTAGTTGAGAACGAAGAGAAAAGCGTCGGAAAGATTAAAGATTACTACGGTCATTTCTTAATGATGGTTCGCGCCTACACTTACATTCGAGAGCTCGGAGCCCGCGGCGTTAAGAAAGTTGGCGAAGACGCGGTCTTACTCGCCAACTTCATTCGCAAAGATCTAGAAGGACACTATGACATTCCTTTTCCTAAGACTTGCATGCATGAAGTCGTCCTAACGGATAAGTTCCAAGTTAAAAATGGAGTCAAAACCTTGGATATCGCGAAGCGCTTGATCGACGAAGGCTTTCACCCCCCGACGACTTACTTCCCTCTCATCGTGTCGGGCGCACTCATGATCGAACCTACAGAAACAGAATCTCTGAACATGGTTGAAGAGTTCTGCAACACAATGAAACTCATCGCAAAAGAAGCTTCGGAAGAAGATGCCTTTGAAAAACACTTCAAGGATCGTCCACGTCACATGGCCTATGCTCGTGTAAACGAAACACTTGCCGCAAGACAGCTAAAGTTGACTTGGAAGGACCTGAAATAAAACGTGCTATTTTTCACAATTCTTCTGCTGATTCTCTTTGTTCTGAGGTTATGGCTTAGCGGTTTTACAGGCATTCATCCCGATGAAGCTTACTATTGGGTCTGGTCTCTCGATCTGAAGCTAGGGTACCTTGATCACCCCCCCATGATCGCTTGGATCATTGCAGCGGGGAGATGGATCATCGAAACGATCTCCCCCAACTACCTCCAGTTAGAATACCCGGCTTTTTTCTCAGTCGTTAAACTTAAGGCCGGCCCCTTCTTTTTGAGCTGCGTAGCTACTCCAGTTCTCGTCGGGAAATGCATCGAGTGGGTTCAAAGAGCCCCGCTTCGAGTGACCCAAATGATTGTCCTCCTGGTGACTCCGCTTCTGTTTGTTGGTCCACAGATTGTGACTCCCGACACCCCTCTGTTTTTTTCCTGGACACTCTGCTTGCTCATGGCGATTAGACTTCAAAAAAGACGCTATTACAAAAATGATACAGGAGACTTGTCTCCCCCACTATGGTCCATAGCGGTCACCCTTGGAATCGCCATGGCATTTGCAGCCTACTCCAAATACACTGCCGTACTTCTTGCTTTTCTAGTATTGATTTCAGGCGCGGGTCTTTGGAATGCTATGATTTGTGCATTGGTTTGTAGTGTTCTCATTGCCCCCTATGTCTATTGGCTGGCAACTACTGGTGTAGCGGAAGAAGCTGGAATCTTCTTCCAGTTTGGCAACGCCATTGGCGATGTTCTGAAACCAAATAATTTTAAATTTGTTGGAGATCTCTGGGCTTCTCAAATCCTATTTTGGACACCGATGATTTTTCTTGGAGTCTTCGGATTTCTTTTTACAGATGTTAGACGTTTCTTTCTATCCGACAAAAAACACCGTCTCTCTGGAACGTTATTCATATGGGCCATTGCCCCACTAGTTCTCTTCTCTCTCACCGCCTTAAAAAGACCCGCCGAAGCTAATTGGCCCCTTGTCGGAGGCATTGCCGCCATCGTGATGTGCGTGGCCAGACTTCGACTAAGAATGTTCTCTCTCACGCTACTCACGATTCAAAACGTTGCTATCATTTCAGTTGCGTGGCTTGTCCTAACTCAAGCGCCAAAACTCTCTGTATTTTTTGAGGACATTTCCCCGAGGGCTTCCGCCCTACTGGAAAAGCCTTCTAGGTTGCGCGAATTTGAGGGGTGGCCAAGACTTCACACCCTACTCAAAGATGCTGTCCTCAATGAAGACTCCCCGATTGTTGTAGAAAGTTTTCAGATACTGTCATCGCTTTTATTTGTGAATTCCTCGCTAGAGGAAGAGAACAAGCTCAAGCTATATTTCTGGGAAGAAGGGTCGAGAAGAAGCGAATTCAATCGCACACCCAAATATCTTCTCGCAAAAGAAGAACTCAACAAAGGACATTGGCTCCTCACAAGAGATCAGAAAAATGTTCCGGATTGTAGGCTCTACCAGGGACTGATCAAAAGTGTGTCGGAAGTGTATTTCCTCTATACCTGCAAAGGTCTGAGGCCATAAAGCTTGAACTGTGCGCGGTAAAAAGTGGAAAGCCCTAAAAGCTCAGGCTCTCAATCATTCTAAATATTTGGATTTGTTACTCAGGACAGGGGGAGCGCAGCCCCCCTCTGGCAAGTTGGCACTTGCCATTCACCCCCATAGTCCTAAGCACAAACCAACTATTTAGAATGATTGAGAACCCGAACTACGGCTTTTATGGCTTTCCACTTTTTACCGCGCACAGTTTTAGCTAAATCGTAATCTTCGATCTTCGCTTGAAGAGCCACCAATCGAGAAACAATAAGAATAAATTAGGTGCTCCGATCACAATCCAGGCCATAATTTCATATTTAGAAAAGCTTGCAATTGAAGCACGCTGGTACCATGTCGCCATTGCAAAATATGCGGTCCAATAACCAATAACCACAACCAAGCCAATAGCCACCGCACGGTTTTTCGCCGTCCTTCTATTGTCTAAAGCCAATAGAAAGCTCAACGGCACAAACAACAAACAAGCCAATCCTACTGCAAATCTTCTTGCAATCTCGACCCAGTTGCCACGAGGATCCGCTCCAGATGTTTTCAACTCTTCCCGCTTTTCAATTAACGCTTGCCACCCCTGACTAGCTGGAGAATTTCGCCCACCTGCCATATCGACGGAATAATCTACAAACAACTTATATTCGTCAAAACGTATACGTTGAATGCGATTGCTATCGTGATCTTGCACTAAGATCAACCCATCAAAAAGCCTTAGGCTACCAAGCCCGGAATCACTCCCTTCCCACCTTCCATGACTAGCTGAAATGGAAGTGTTCTTGGTAAACGAGCTTTCATCATATAGAAAAACTCGTTTTAGCTCCTGGGTAAACGGATCAACCTCGTCCACAAAAACGACCATTCCAAGAAAACCCTCAGCGAAAGTTCCAGACCGAAGAACATTGGTTACCTTCTTTCGATAAATCGTATCAATCGCAATTTCAAAATTACGGTTACCTTTTGGTCCTAAATCAAAAGAAACCCAGATGGATGCCATCGCAACAAGAACACCTAGAAAAAGACCAGGCTTCAACAGTCGTGCGGGCTCATACCCCATTGACTGCAGTGCAAGTAACTCTCGATCAGAAGACATCCTTCCAAAAACGATCAATAAGGAGAATAGAAATGAAACGGGTAGAACAACCGGCAAAAAACTCACACAAAGACCAGCGACAAGCCTTAAGATCAAGCTCCAATCCAGGCCTTGACTCACAATCAGACCAGAAAGACGAATCCCCTGGAGGCCGAGCAAGACTAGTTCCGCAACGACAAGGCCGACCAGAAAAGTCTTTATGAGCTCTTTTAAGAAGTATTTATCTAACTTTGTCATTGATCTGTCAGTTTCTTGTCGCCTTAGTTTATCAAAGTGCCAGAATCTTTCTTCCCTCAGAAAATATTTTTTTTGCCAAATGCCAATATAGCGTAAAATAGAAAGAATGAAGAGTGAACGGATTCTACTTCGATTGGCGCTTTTGACGGTATTTGTGTCGGGGCCTGCGTTCGCAGGTTACTTTGAGCTCTCCGGCAATGGATCTTATTACAAATACAACAACGGCCAAACGCTAGGAGAAGCAAACAACACAACGGTCCAAAGACTTGGTGCGGGTATTGGATATAATTTCTTAGGCAATGCTTCTATCGAGTTCAAGTACACCAATTCAAAAAATACAGATAAGTATACTCAAGAGTCCCTAGGTGAATCTCGAATTTACCGAATCACTAGAACTTCGCAGTTCAACAATTACGGAATCAACCTCATCCTCAATTTCGCAGACCGAAAGGCGAAGTTCCGCCCCTTTATCACCGGGGGATTGGGCTACATGATACGCGAAGATGGAATCACAGGCACCTACGAAGACTCCGTGTTGCTCGACGGTCAGCAAGCCCTACAATTTGCCGAAGAAGATCCCGTAAAATCTATTTCGGCTGACGGTGGAATCGGCTTTAAAATCTATATCGTGGAGAGAATCGCGCTTGAGGGAAGCTTTAACGTCTTTGCCACAGACCTCGACAAAGAAGAAATTTACCTACACTATTCCGCAGCTGGCGGCTTACGAGTCGTATTCTAAGCCATGCCCCTTCGGATCCTGCTTCCACTTTCTTTGCTTTTGCTTTCGTGTCAACATAGTCTTCCGCATTACCTGGCCACCCAAGGCCTGCAACAAGGAGCTATGTATCTCAAGGCTCAACCCATTAAAAAACTTTTAGACACACCAAAAATATCTTCTCGTGAGAAAAAATACTTAAGCCTTTCTTTAGAAGTCTTAGATTTTGCCCAAAACAAGCTCGGAATGAAAACAGGCCGCGCCTATCAAAACTATTCAAGAATCCAAAAATCGGCCGTTACATGGGTCGTGGTAGCCGCTGAAAAGGCTGAGCTAAAAGCACATCTCTTTCATTACCCAATTCTCGGAGCTCTTCCTTATAGAGGCTATTTCAAAGAAGACGAAGCTAATGTTTTTGCGAAGCGGCTGAAAAAAATGGATCTCGACGTCATAGTAAGACCTGTAAGGGCTTATTCTAGCACGGGATGGTTAGCTGATCCCGTAATCACAACCATGTTCACGAATGAACTGGAGTTTGTTGAGTTGTTATTTCATGAATTGCTTCATCTGCAATTCTACTGGGCAGGGCAAGCAGACTTCAATGAAGCCTTCGCAACCTGGTATTCCCAAAAAGCGACCCTAAAATTTCTACAAGAATCCAAGCACTTTAATCTAGGAAGCCCTAATGCCATCGCAGAATACCGAAGAATGTTGGAGCAAGATCACATCGGCCTCAAATCGACAGAAGCGGCCATTGCTTTTGCCGAGAGGGAATACAAAAATGTGAATTCTAGCAATGTGGAGTCAGTTCGAAGTCGTGTTTTTGAAGGTGTAAGAAATATCTATAGAGATGCTGGACTTCTGAAACTATCGGAATCCGAGTGGAACAATGCCAAAATTGTAAGCCTATCCACTTACTCAAGACTCGTTCCTGAAATTGAGAAGCAATTCCAAAAATCAGGATTAGATTTCATTGAATTTACAAAACAAGTGATGAGCCTAGGCGAACAGTGGCCCACAACTTACACAAACTAACGGGCATTATGGGGCTACTACTACCACCGGGCCCGAGCTATCAATACTGTTGCCTGGCCCAATAGGAATTATCGCCGTAGCTGGCCGTGGTCCCGGCGGCGGTGGTGGTGGCGCCTCAGTAGCCGCATCTCGTACAATGTCCGTATAATTATCAAAATTTCCAGGCTGAACAATTCCTCCCCCAACAAAAGTCCCGTCCATCTTAACTGGTGAATCAGAATCATTCACACCTTCTCGAGCAACCGTTGTCGTGTATTGAATTCCACCCGTAGTGGCGGGCATAATTACCCCCCCCACATCACCTTTTCTGATCAACACGGTTTGAATGGGCGGTGCTTTGATAACCGGCTTCACAATTGGGCCACTATTATTCACCGGCTTCACATCAACCGCCGTATTCTGACGGCCCTCGACACCAACTGATGCTGGTCCACGCTTAAGCTTATTCGTCTCCGTCTGTTCATCTACAACAACAACCGTGTTTCCTTTTTCATCGAACTCCACACGTGAAACTTCTTCTCGCTTCACTCCATCAATGATAGGCCCTGCTTTTGCACTATCAGGACTGACTTGAGCTCCACCGTCAGTATCAATCGGCAAA
>CAZXHL010000007.1:0-53726 GCA_964640545.1 uncultured Bacteriovorax sp.
CGTACACACCACTCACTATGGTCGTATTTGTCCGATCGAGACTCCAGAGGGACCAAATATTGGTTTGATTTCTTCTCTTGCTACTTTTGCAAAAGTTAATGACTTTGGTTTCGTTGAAACTCCATACCGCCGCGTTGAAAATGCTGTGGTTACAGACAAAGTTGATTATTTCTCTGCTCTTGAAGAGGAAGGTCACACGATTGCTCAGGCTAACGTTGAACTCGATGGCAACAATAAGATTGCTAACGAATTCACGGAAGCTCGTCGTAATGGTGAACCTGGTCTCGTAAGAGCTGACGAAGTCGATCTTGCAGACGTTTCTCCAAACCAATTGGTATCTGTTGCCGCTTCACTTGTTCCTTTCCTTGAGAACGATGACGCGAACCGAGCCCTAATGGGATCAAACATGCAGCGCCAAGCGGTGCCTCTCATGATCTCTCGCGCACCACTTGTGGGAACGGGTGTTGAGCGTATCGTAGCTAAAGACTCCGGTGTTACTGTTGTTGCGAAAACTGACGGAACTGTAGAATCTGTTGATTCTGCTCGTATCGTTGTTCGTACCGAAGGTAAACGCCGCGGTGGTTCTGAAGTTGATATCTACAACTTGGTGAAATACCGTCGTTCAAACCAGAACACGTGTGTGAACCAACGTCCTATCGTCAAAGTTGGTGACAAGGTGAGAGAAGGCGAAGTGATCGCTGACGGACCTTCTACTGAGCTTGGCGAATTGGCTCTTGGACAGAACGTTCTCGTAGCGTTCATGCCATGGGGTGGTTACAACTTCGAGGATTCGATCCTTATTTCTGAAAGACTTCTTAAAGACGATGTCTACACTTCCATTCACATCGAAGAATTTGAGTGTGTGGCTCGTGATACGAAACTCGGAAAAGAAGAAATCACTCGCGATATTCCAAACTGCGGTGAAGAGGCTCTTCGTAACCTCGACGCAACAGGGATTATCCGTATCGGTGCAGAAGTGACTCCTGGTGACATCATGGTTGGAAAAATCACTCCTAAGGGTGAGTCCCAATTGTCTCCAGAGGAGAAGCTTCTTCGCGCGATCTTCGGTGAAAAAGCCGGTGACGTTAGAGACACTTCTCTTCGCGTTCCTCCTGGTGTTTACGGAACTGTTATTAACGCCCATATCTTTAGCCGTGAAGGTATTGATAAGGATGAGCGTTACCAACAGATCGTTCGTGATGAGGAAGAAAGACTTCTTCGAGACCAAGCCATTGAGATCACAATCATTCGCCAAGCGACTTTGAAAAAAGTTTCTGACCTTCTTGTTAACAAAAAGACTGTTGGAAAACTTCTTTCTGAGGATGGTGAAATGGATCTTCTTGACGAAGGTCAAACAATCCTTTCTGACGACATCGAAATGCTTCCCTTCAACCTTCTTCGCCACATTCCAGTGGAAGAGAAGACTGAGGACGAGCTCATTCGCATCATGGACTCTGTTGAAGAGCAGATGGACCTGGTTCGTATCACTTTCAACGAGCGCATTGGTAAGCTCAAAAAAGGTGACGAACTTCCTCCAGGTGTGATCAAGATGGTTAAAGTTTCTTGTGCCATTAAACGTAAGCTTTCTGTCGGTGACAAGATGGCCGGTCGTCACGGTAACAAGGGTGTTATCTCTCGCATCATGCCTGTGGAGGACATGCCGTTCATGGCCGATGGCCGTGCGGTTGACATTGTTTTGAACCCACTAGGTGTACCTTCAAGGATGAACGTTGGTCAGATTCTGGAAGTCCACCTCGGTTGGGCTGCTCAAGGTTTGGGCGACCGAATCAATGAAATGCTTGAGAAATACGACCCTGAAGCGGTTCGTACTTTCTTAAAAGGTGTTCACACTGGAGATGATCACTCTAAGTACCTTGATAAAGCATCTGCTGATGAGATCAAGCGTATTGCACAAACATACAAGCGCGGTATGCCAATGGCATCTGCGGTATTCGATAGAGCGGATGAGCAAGATTTCCGTAACATGCTTGAGCTCGCTAAGCTTCCAACTACTGGTCAGACCATCTTGTTTGATGGCCGAACTGGTGAAGCTTTCGACCACGAAGTTACAGTTGGCATCATGTACGTTCTTAAGCTTCACCATTTGGTTGAAGATAAGATCCACGCTCGCTCTATCGGTCCTTACAGTCTTGTTACGCAACAACCACTCGGCGGTAAAGCGCAGTTTGGTGGTCAGCGTCTCGGGGAGATGGAGGTCTGGGCTCTTGAAGCTTATGGCGCCGCTTACGGTCTACAGGAAATGTTGACTGTTAAGTCCGATGACGTTGCCGGTCGTACACGTATGTATGAGGCCATTGTAAAAGGTGAGAACATTCTTGAACCTGGTATGCCTGAGTCTTTCAACGTATTGATGCAAGAGCTTAAAGCTCTCGCTCTTAACGTCGAGCTTCTCGAAGGTCCTCCAGCGGAATAATAGGTAAGGGTGATATAAGATATGAAAGATTTATTAAACTTTTTCGACAAACCCCTTGATCCATTACGTTTCAACGCGATTCGCATTTCACTTGCGGCTCCCGAAATGATTCGTAACTGGTCTCATGGTGAAGTGAAAAAACCAGAAACGATTAACTACCGAACCTTTAAGCCTGAAAAAGACGGATTGTTCTGCGCCAAGATCTTTGGTCCTATCAAGGACTATGAGTGCCTTTGCGGTAAGTACAAGCGTATGAAGTACCGTGGCGTTATTTGTGAGAAGTGTGGCGTTGAAGTGACACAATCCAAAGTACGTCGTGAGAGACTAGGGCACATCGAACTTGCGAGCCCTGTAGCGCACGTTTGGTTCCTACGTTCTTTACCTTCTCGTATTGCAACAACTCTCGACATGACTCTTAAGGAGCTTGAGACTGTTCTTTATTGTGAAGCTTACGTTGTTACTGACCCAGGCGAAACTGAGTTCAAGCTTGGTGAAGTGATCTTGGAAGATCAGTACCAAAAAGCGATTGAAGAATTTGGTTTTGGCAAGTTCGAAGCTGGAATGGGCGGCGAGTCTGTTCGTGCTCTTCTTCGCCGTATCGACGTGATCAAAGTTGCTGACGAAATTCGTGAAGCCCTTGGTGAGACAAAATCTGAAACAACGAAGAAGAAATTAACTCGACGTTTGAAGGTTGTTGAGTCTTTCCGTGAGTCTGGAAACCTTCCTGAGCAGATGATGCTCGAAGTGATTCCAGTTCTTCCGCCGGATCTTAGACCACTTGTTCCTCTTGATGGTGGACGTTTCGCGACTTCCGACCTTAACGACCTATACCGTCGTGTGATCAACAGAAACAACCGTCTTCGTCGTTTGATGGAACTTAACGCTCCGGACATCATCATCCGAAATGAGAAGCGTATGCTTCAAGAATCTGTCGATGCCTTGTTCGACAACGGTCGCCGTGGCAAAACTTTCACAGGTCCAAACAAGCGCCCACTTCGTTCGCTTTCAGACACTTTGAAAGGTAAGTCCGGTCGTTTCCGTCAGAACTTGCTAGGAAAACGTGTCGACTATTCTGGTCGTTCCGTTATCGTAGTTGGTCCTGAATTGAAACTTCACCAGTGTGGTCTTCCTAAGAAGATGGCACTCGAGCTTTTCAAGCCGTTCATTTACAACAAGCTTGAAGAGAAAGGTTTCGTAACAACAATTAAATCTGCCAAGAAGATGGTGGAAAAAGAAAAAGAAGAAGTTTGGGATATCTTAGAGGATTGTGTTCGTGAGCATCCGGTTATGCTTAACCGTGCTCCTACGCTTCACCGTCTTGGTATTCAGGCTTTCGAACCTGTACTTGTGGAAGGAAAGGCGATCCAGCTTCACCCTCTAGTTTGTACGGCTTTCAACGCCGACTTCGACGGTGACCAAATGGCGGTTCACGTGCCTCTATCTCTAGAAGCACAAATTGAAGCTCGCGTATTGGTCATGTCTACAAACAACATCTTGAAGCCTGCTGACGGTAAACCGATCATCATGCCTTCTCAGGATATTGTTCTTGGTCTTTACTACCTCACTCGTATGCGCCCAGGTGCTAAAGGTGCAGGTCGATTCTTTAAAGATCGCGCGGAAGTTTCTATGGCTTACGACCTCAACGAAGTTGACGTTCAAGCTAAGATTTTCTGTCGTTACAATGGAACACGAGAAGAGACGACTGTTGGTCGTATCTTGCTTTCAGAAATTGTGCCTAAAGACATTCCTTTCGAAGCGTTCAACAAAACGCTTGCGAAGAAGGATTTGGCTGAACTTCTCGACATGTGCTACCGCTTGATGGGACCCAAACGTACGGTTCTTCTTGCCGACCACATGAGAAGTCTTGGTTACAAATTCGGAACGAAGGCTGCCGTATCAATCGCCATGAAAGATATGGAAATTCCTGAGTCTAAGCACACGTACATCGACCGTGCTTACGAAGAAGTACAAACCATCGAAAACCAATATGTTGAAGGTCTCATCACGGATGGTGAGCGCTACAACAAGGTGATCGATATTTGGGCTCAAGTGACTGAAGAAATTACTTCCGTCATGATGGCCGGTCTCGGTAAAGAGATGATCGATATGCCAGACGGCACTCAAGTTGAAACTCAATCTTTCAACCCGATTTACGTTATGGCTGATTCAGGTGCTAGGGGCTCTGCTGCTCAGATTAAACAGCTTGCTGCTATGAGGGGCTTGATGGCGAAACCATCAGGCGAGATCATCGAGACTCCTATTACGGCAAACTTCCGTGAAGGTTTGACAGTACTTCAGTACTTCATTTCAACTCACGGTGCTCGTAAGGGTCTTGCCGATACAGCTTTGAAAACTGCAAACTCTGGGTACTTGACTCGTCGTCTTGTCGACGTGGCTCAGGATGCTGTTGTTACAGTAACTGACTGCGGAGCTACAGACGGCATCATTACCGTACCACTTGTTGAAGGTGGTGAAGTTGTTGAAGGAATTGGTGAGCGAATCCTAGGTCGTGTGGCTTTGGAAGATGTTCTTCACCCGAATGATGACAGTGTCATTGTTCCTGCTGGAACGATGATCGACGAGAAACTTGTTGTTGAGATCAACGAAGCTGGTGTTGAGAAGGTTGGAATTCGTTCCGTACTTACTTGTAAGGCTACTCGTGGTATTTGTTCGCTTTGCTACGGTCGTGACCTAGCTCGTGGACACTTGGTTAACATCGGTGAGGCTGTAGGTGTTATCGCTGCACAGTCGATCGGTGAGCCAGGAACTCAGCTTACAATGCGTACGTTCCACATTGGTGGTGCTGCGACTAGAGCTGCAGAAGTTTCTGCAATTGAGACTAGCAATGCTGGTAAAATCAAATTCTCTCGTGTCCAAATTGTTGAAAACCGTGAAGGAACTCTTACAGTCCTTAATCGTAACGGTGAGCTTATCATCGTCGACGAAACTGGACGTGAGCGTGAGAAGTACAATCTTACCTACGGAATGAAGCTTAAAGTTAAAGAAGGCGACATGGTTAAAAAGGGCGACGCTCTTGGATCATGGGACCCGTACTCGATTCCAATTGTTACAGAGAAACCTGGTCGAATCGTTTCTACTGATCTTCAAGAAGGTGTGACTGCTACTGAGCAACACGATGAAGTGACTGGTTTGACTCGAAAAACAATTATCGATTACAGAACTTCAAACTTGAAGCCTCGAATTTCAGTAGTTGATGCCAACGGTGAGCAAGTTGGTTCGTACCAACTTCCTGTTGGTGCGGTTCTTGGTGTGAATGACGGAGACGAAGTTCTTCCTGGTGACGTTCTTGCGAAGGTGCCTAGAGAGTCTTCCAAAACAAAAGACATCACGGGTGGTCTTCCTCGAGTTGCCGAGCTTTTCGAAGCTCGTAAACCTAAGGAATGCGCCGTAATCGCGGAAGTTGATGGAACGATCACTTTCGGTAAAGACACAAAAGGTAAGCGTAAGGTTATTTTGACTCCAGAAGACGGATCAGAGCCTCGTGAATACCTGATTCCTCGCGGTAAGCACATCATTGTCCAAGAAGGCGACTTCATGAGACTTGGTGAGCGCATCATCGACGGATCTGCAAACCCACACGATATCTTGGCTGTATTGGGCGAAAAAGCTCTTGCTAAGTATCTCGTGGATGAAGTTCAGGAAGTTTACCGTCTACAAGGTGTAAAAATTAACGATAAGCACATTGAGTGTATCGTTAAGCAAATGCTTCGAAGAGTTCGTGTATCTGATGCTGGAGATACGGCTCTACTTGAAGGGGAAAGTGTTGAAAAACATACACTTGCAGAGATTAACGCTAAGATCGAAGAGATGGGCGGAAAAGCTGCTCAGACTGAGCCCCTATTATTGGGTATCACAAGAGCTTCTCTTTCTACTGATTCTTGGGTTTCTGCAGCTTCCTTCCAGGAAACGACGAAAGTTCTTACTGAAGCCGCTATCAGCGGTAAAAAAGACAATCTTCGTGGATTGAAAGAAAACGTATCTATGGGGCGTTTGATCCCAGCGGGTACAGGTATTCCTCATTACAGAAGTATCTATCCAGAGATGGATATCGAGGAAGAAGCGCTTCCTGTGGGACGTGTGTTCCAGGCGCCTCGAATCGAAGATACTGAAGATATGATGATTTAACGAATTTATGAGCTTAGGGCGTTGTCTTTAATTGACAGCGCCCTCGGCTCCCATTAAGAAACGGGAGTCCTTTTAAAAGGACTATTTTAAGGAGAAGTATGCCTACGATTAATCAGCTGGTCCGCCAAGGGCGTAAAAAGTTGAAAGCTAAATCTAAATCACCTGCGCTAAAGAACTGTCCACAGCGCCGCGGAGTTTGTACTCGTGTGTTCACAGCAACACCTAAGAAACCAAACTCAGCTCTTCGTAAGGTTTGTCGTGTCAAACTTACGAACGGTTTTGAAGTTAACTCTTATATCCCTGGAATTGGTCACAACCTTCAAGAACACTCTGTTGTCTTGATTCGTGGTGGTCGTGTAAAAGATCTTCCAGGTGTTCGTTACCACACAGTTCGTGGATCTCTCGATACTCAAGGTGTTGCTAATCGTATGCAAAGCCGTTCGAAGTACGGAGCAAAAAGGCCTAAGGCTTAAGGAATATTGAAATGGCAAGACGTCACGTAGCTAAAAAAAGAGAAATTGTTCCTGATCCTAAATATAAGGATCTTGTTATTGCGAAGTTCATGAATAACCTCATGATCGACGGAAAAAAATCGACTGCTGAAGGCATCATTTACGGCGCTTTCGACATCATCGAAGAAAAAATGAAAGATGATCCAGTCAAAATTTTTAAGAAGGCTTTGAGCAATGTTAAGCCGAATCTTGAAGTTCGCTCTCGCCGTGTGGGTGGTGCAACTTACCAAGTTCCTGTTGAAGTTCGTCCAGAACGTCGTCAGACTTTGGCTTCTCGTTGGATCGTTCAATACACCAAAGCTCGCTCTGGTCGCACTATGCGCGATAAGCTTGCTGCTGAATTGATGGATGCTGCGGAAAACCGTGGTAACGCTATCAAAAAACGTGAAGACGTTCATAAAATGGCAGAAGCCAACAAAGCGTTCTCTCACTTCCGTTGGTAGTAGGGAAACACTAAGAATTTTAAAAACCCCGGACTCGAAAGAGTTCGGGGTTTTTTGTTTTTATGTCTGAAGGTGGTAGTCGGTATTTCGAAGCAACCTAATCCGGATCAATTCCGGATCGATTAATCATCACCAATGATGAGTAGATCTTCTTTTTTAGGCTTAAGAGGTTTATTTCCTGGCGGAAGTGATCGGCCGTTTCTTCCTGCGTGAACATTCTCATCATCTTTAAGGTCGTCAACATCAGAGACATCGCCTTCTAACTTTTTCCTAACTTCCTCTGAAATAGGTGGAACCTTAAAGAGTTTCTGAAACTCTTCCAAGCTTTCAGAGTTGATCCTCCCGAACTTAGTAAGGTGATCAACATAAGTTTCTCGGATTTTGAAATATTGTGTGAGGTCTTCCGCGAGCGCTTTTTCACCGTCTTTTGCTAAGATTGATAGCTGCTCATCAGTCCAGGAAGTGCGGCCTTGAATGTCGTGTAGTTCTACAATTTTTTCAATCTTTTGAGCATCTTCGCCGTTCAGTCTGTAATTTGCTCTCACAAGATCAAGGTATATCTCGTCGGCAAATTGTGGAATCGCCGTCTTCTCAATGAAATCCTTCGTCGTTGCGTGAAACTCAAGATATCTTCTATCTGATTGTATTTTGAGAAAAACATTCGCAAGTTTTCTTCTTGTTTCAATGAATTCTGGATCCGTTAAGTAATCGTACTCGGGAATGATCTGACTTTTGAAGAATAAGGTAGATGTATGTTTCATTACGATGTCATTGAAGCAGATTTCAAATTTTGTCCAGGTTCTGAATTCGTCTGCACAGGCTATAATATCGCGAGTGACTCCGAAGTGTTCAAGGTAAAAATTGTTGAAGGCATTTTGAGGGTAGGCTTTTACGTAACCCACGTAGGGGTTCTGGTAGGCCGCAGGAACCAGAGTGTAGTACGAACCCGCACTCCCGCCCAGAATACTAATAAAGATCCATTTTTTGTATAAAGAGAATACACTTCTGTCAGAGGTCTGAAGTTGCCTGATAACATCTTCAGCGACTTTAATTTTGTACTGAGATCTAATTTTGTTACGTGTCTTCTCACCTGTTCTTAGAGCTTTCACCTCAGCTTTAATTTCGGCTGTCTGCGCTCTCATCACGGCAGGTGAGGGAGGGTAGAGAGTGCTGTCGCGAAGTAGCTCTGACAGATCATCCATCATCTCTTGCTGAGCTGATGAAATTTTTTCATCAGGAATGGCATCTAATTTGTTTCGAAGAGCAGTAAGTCTTCTGAACATATGCGCTTGATCGAGTTCAAGATCGTATATTTCACTTTTGAAACCAGCTTCGTCTAAGAATCCGTGCGAGAAGATATGTTTCTCTGAGAGTTTAGCTTTCGTTATGAGTTCTCTAGCGTAGGCGAAGTCATTCACATCAACAATGTTTTGACCCATGCTTCCATCGTCGTTGATGGCAGGTAAGACGACTTTTTGAGACTTCTCTCCTCTAAAGTCTTCAAACTTCCATTCCTTGGCCCCGCCTTTGTCATATTGTTTAAGCTCTTCCAGTTGCATTGTCGCTTCGAAGCCCTGATTGATTCTTAGATTCAAACGATCTCTGTAAGATCTGTATTTGCTTATCCAGGCTTCGGCGGCTTCTTTTGCTTTTAGACTATCTTCAGTAAGAAGGTTTCCTCCATCAGCAATGGCTTGCACGACAGGGAATGTCTCGTAGTTATCGTAAAATTGATAGTAAGAGGGGATGATAGGATTTCGATTTTTTTCTTTGAGGTCTGCTAGTAGCTTGGCTCTTCGAGCTTCATCTCCTTTTAGAACCCCTCCTTTGACTCCCAAGTTATCGTGAGCCTCCCAGACTGCTTTTCTGTAGGCTTCCAAATTTTGTTCAACGATGAACGGAGTCATGTTTCGATTGTTCATGTACCTAGCAATCAGGCCTCTTCCGTTAACAGTGCCTTCAACCAAATCCATAAGGTAACTGTGGCACCTTTTGACAGTTTGAACGGCGGCAGGGTGGCGATTGGCAAAGCCATCTCCTGCATTGTGAGCGCAAGAACCGATGAGCACAAGATTGAATAGGATTAGCGAGTTGGAAAGAAATCTGCGCATGGGAACATGTTAATAGAAGGCATCTTGATTTCTTAGTTAGTAAGTTGACGGCCGGCCTTGTTGTGCCTCGCGTTACGTTAGGAGGGCGCTATTATTATAGAGGAGTCCTCGATTTGCTTGTTAGCACGCTCTGGCTTTGATATTTTTCGCCGCATCCATGGCCGCTAATAAGAAAATATCTCTCAGCCACTTTAGAAACATCGGAATTGTTGCGCATATTGACGCCGGGAAGACGACAACTACAGAAAGAATTCTTTTTTATACCGGGGTGAATTACAAAATGGGAGAAGTTCACGATGGTGCTGCCACCATGGATTGGATGGAGCAGGAACAAGAGCGCGGCATTACGATCACGTCTGCTGCAACGACTTGTTTTTGGAAAGACCATCGCATCAATATCATTGATACTCCGGGACACGTTGATTTTACAGTTGAAGTTGAGAGGTCGCTTCGTGTTTTAGACGGGGCGGTTTGTGTGTTTTGTGCCGTCTCTGGGGTGGAGCCGCAGTCTGAAACGGTATGGCGTCAGGCAGACCGATATAAAGTTCCAAGAATTGCATTCGTTAACAAAATGGATCGGATGGGGGCAGACTTTAGAAGTGTAGTCGGAGAGATTCGCGAGAAACTGGGCGCTAAACCGTTGGTTATGCAGCTTCCTATTGGTGCGGAAGAAGATTTTAAAGGGTTGATCGACTTGGTTCAGATGAAGGCCTTTGTCCTGGCGAGCGACGATGCCTCTCAGGGAGTGGACTTCCAAGAGATTGAGATCCCCGAAGACATGTTGGATGAGGCTCAGCAAGCTCAGAGTGAGATGATGGAGTTGGCTGCGGAAGCTGATGACGTTTTGATTGAAAAATATTTGGGCGGTGAAAGTCTTAGTTCTGAAGAAATTATTGCAGGGGTAAGAAAAGCTACAATAGCTAATCTTGTCGTTCCGGTTTTTTGTGGGTCTGCGTTTAAAAACCGTGGTGTCCAGCAACTTCTGGATGCTGTGTTGGCCTTTTTGCCTAGCCCATTAGATGTTCCGCCTGCGAAGGGCTTTGATCCTGCAAAAGAAGAAAAAGTTCTGACGAGAAAAGCTGATAACGATGAACCAGTCTCTGTCTATGCCTTTAAAATCGCGAATGATCCTTTTGTGGGTACATTGACGTTCATGCGAGTTTATTCAGGGGTTTTAGAATCAAACAAAACTCTAATGAACGTTGTTAAAGGTAAGCGTGAAAGAATGGGGCGATTGCTTCGTCTGCATGCGAATAAACGTGAAGACGTCAGTAAAGCTGAGGCGGGCGAAATTGTGGCTGCGGTTGGTTTGCGATTTACCACAACGGGCGATACACTTTCAGATGAAAAACATCCTATTCAATATGAGGCCTTAAATTTTCCTGATCCCGTAATTTCAATTGCGATCGAGGCCAAGTCGAAAGCTGACGAAGGCAAATTAAGTCAGGCTTTAGATAAGCTTGCTTTGGAAGACCCCACCTTTAAAGTTAAATACAATGAAGAGACCGGTCAGAATTTGATTTCAGGGATGGGCGAGCTTCATCTTGAAATTATTGTGGATCGCTTGCTTCGAGAGCATAAGGTCAATGCCAACGTTGGAAAACCTCAGGTAGCCTACAAGGAGACGATATCTTCAACGGTTGAAGCTAGTGGAGCGTGTGATCGACTTGTGCAGGGCAAACATATGGTCGGAGGGGCGAAGGTCCGCGTTGAGATGCTTCCAGCAAGTTCCGGCACTGATGTTATAACGGAAGTTCCAAAACAGAAATTGGCACAAGAATATCAGAATGTCTTGTTGCGGACTTTGCGTGAAATGCTCGGGGCCGGACCAATTGCGGGATTCCCAATGACCGATGTAAAAATACATCTTTTGGATGTTAGCTTTCCTGAGGGCGAGATGAATGAGTTGGCACTGCAGTTTGCAGTTTCACAGGCCTTTAATGAGGCCATGAAGAAGACCAAGGCCTCGCTTTTGGAGCCGGTCATGAGGTTGAAGGTCAATGTGCCAGACGTCAATACTGGCGACGTTATTTCCGATCTAAATGCTAGGCGAGGAAAAGTTCTTTCGATGGACCCTCGGCCAGGCAATTGGCAGTACATTGATGCCGAAGTTCCATTATCTGCAATGTTCGGTTATTCGACAGATTTGCGATCCAAAACCCAAGGCCGGGGAAATTTCTCAATGGAATTCAGTAGATATGATAAGCTTGCACCTCAGGTGGAAAAGGCCATAGTAGAAAAGCTCACTGGGTTGAGTTACTAGCTATTTCTCATATCGGCGATTTTGAGCCCCAGAATTTAGCCTTCGGAGGACGCAGTTTTAATGCGTATCACCTACTTAAAAATAAAATTCAAAAAGACACTCTTTTGGGTTTTCTTTCGTGAGGTTTTTGTATATAAACGCGCCTCGTTCGTAAGAAATTTGTTCTTTGAGAACCTGGGTATGATTTTTGGTAGAGGTGGCTTCGTGTGAAGCACGCTCTAAGGAAAACATACAAATAAAGAGAGACCCAATGGTGGGTGTCTCAATAACTGATTTGGGAATGGAATTGTAGCTATGAGAGTGCAAAAAATTCGAATCAAACTAAAGGCCTTCGACAGTCGTCTTCTAGACAATGCCGTAGCCTCTATTTTGGAAACCGTTAAACGTACAGGAGCAGAGATCGCTGGACCGATTCCTCTCCCAACTTCAGTGAATAGGTTCACTGTATTACGTAGTCCCCACATTGATAAAAAGAGTCGCGAGCAATTTGAAATCCGTACTCACAAGCGTCTAATCGACATCATGGAGCCCAACCAACAAACGGTTGATTCTCTAATGAAGCTCGATTTGTCGGCTGGTGTTGACGTCGAGATCAAGCTCTAGGTTTGGGCGAGGAGAGGCAATGGTAAATGCTATGGCAAATGTTAAAATTCCAGTTGTTAACCTAGAGGGTAAGTCTGCAGGAGATGTAGATGCTCCGGCTGCCGTATTTGCAATTGAACCAAATGAAAATGCAGTTCACTTGGTTTGCAAAGGACAGTTGTTCCGTTTCCATAAGAAGACGGCTACGACTAAGGACCGTTCTGAGGTAAGAGCTACAGGTAAGAAAGTATACAAGCAAAAAGGGACGGGTAACGCTCGTCACGGCGCTAAGACGGCACCAATATTTGTTGGTGGCGGTATTGCTTTTGGGCCTTTGAATATCAATAGAAAATATAAAATCAATAAGAAGCTTTCTCAACTTGCGTTGGCTTCTGTTCTTTCTGACCGTGTTTCTAGCGGCCAGATTCGCGTTTTGAAATCTGACCTTAAAGGACCTCAGACCAAAGCTGTTTCAGCTTTGTTAGGTGCTTTGAACTATTCAAGCGCTCGCGTAGGTGTTGTTGTAACAAATGACACTGATACTCTTCTCAACAAGAGTGCGCGAAATATCCGCAACGTAGACCTTTTAACTGAAGAAAAATGGACCACTCTTGACTTTGTTAAGACAGACGGCCTCATCTTCTCTGAAGACGCTTTCAAAAAATTAAGCGCTCGTTTTGCGGAATAGGAGCTGAAAAATGAAGTTGTTAGCAGATAAAATTATTCAACCTCTACTAAGTGAAAAAACTTCACTTATGAGTGAGAAATTCAATGAGTACGCCCTTTTGGTGGACCTCAAGATGACAAAATTAGAAGTGAAGAAGGCTGTTGAATCTCTATTCGGCGTTAAGCCTCTTTCTGTAAGAACTGTCGTGTTTCGCAAGAAGACAAAGAAGACTCGTTACGGCGTAGTCCCAACTAAATCCTACAAAAAGGCTTTGGTTCGTCTTCCTGAGGGACAACGGATTGAGATTAAATAAGGGAGTGGGGAAGCTGATATGAAAACATTTAGACCTACAACTCCTGGCCAAAGAAACAAGACTGTTGAGTCTTTCGACAATCTTGAAAAAGGTCAGGGACCAAAAGCTCTACTTGCCCCGCTTAATAAAAAAGCTGGGCGAAACAATACCGGAAACATTACCGTTCGACATAAGGGTGGTGGCCACAAACGCCGTTACCGTATCGTTGAGTTTAAGCGTTCACACGTTGGTGTTTCAGCCAACGTTGTTGGCTTTTACTATGATCCGAACAGAAGTGCTCGATTGGCGCTTTTGAATTACGCTAACGGGGACAAGTCTTATATCTTGGCTCCAGTTGGTCTCAAAAAAGGTGATCCTGTTGAGTGTGGCCCTCAAGCCGACATCAAGCCAGGGAATGCTCTGCCATTACAAAGCATTTCGGTTGGTTCAACGAATCATAATATTGAATTGAATCCTGGAAGTGGAGCTCAGCTTGTGAGAACAGCTGGTGCTTCTGCGATGCTTCTCGGAAAAGAGGGCAAAGACGCTCAGATTCGTTTGCCAAGTGGTGAAGTTAGAAGAATTAGTCAGCAGTGTTATGCAACACTCGGGCAAGTTGGAAACGTAGAACATGAAGGTCGGCAGCTTGGTAAAGCTGGTCGTAGGCGTTGGTTGGGTGTTCGTCCTGCTAACCGAGGTACGACAATGAACCCGGTCGATCACCCTCATGGTGGTGGTGAAGGTCGTACAGCTGGTGGACGTCACCCTGTAACTCCTTGGGGTAAACCAACTCGAGGCTTTAAAACAAGAAACAACAAACGAACTGACGGTCGTATCATTCGTCGTCGTTCTAAAGGCAAGAAGTAGGAATAGGGTGAGAAGATGGCTCGTTCATTAAAAAAAGGACCTTTCGTTCATAACTCTCTTCTTGAGAAGATCGCAAAAGCTCAAGATGGAAACAAAAAAGGCGTGATCAAAACATGGTCTCGCGCTTCAACAATTACTCCTGAATTCGTAGGACTTTCATTTGCAGTTCATAACGGGAAGAAATTCGTCCCTGTATATGTTTCTGACAATATGGTTGGTCACAAGTTTGGTGAGTTTGCATTGACTCGACAGTTCGGTGGTCACACCTCTGGCGATAAGAAAGGGAAGTAAGGAGTAGATCATGGCTAAACAAACTACTACTGAAATTGCTTCTAGTGCATATTTGAAAATGGTAACGGTTTCTCCTGTGAGATGCCGACAAGTTGCTGATCTTGTAAGAGGTAAATCTCTTGAAGCTGCACACCGCTCTTTGATTCTTGAAAAGGTTAAATCTGCAAAGATTGTTTTGAACCTGCTCAAGTCTGCAATGGCGAATGCCCAACAAAAAGGCGTCGCTGATTTGGATCGTTTATATATTAGCGAAATTCAAGTTAACGAAGGTCCTCGTATCAAACGCTTTATGCCTCGTGCTCAAGGTCGTGCTGATGTGAGATTGGGCCGTACTTCACACATTATTTTGAAGCTTTCTGAAAAGAAAGTAGCGAAGAAGCCTGCAAAGACAAAAGCAGTGAAGAAAACTTCTACTAAGGCTGGAGAATAAAAATGGGTCAAAAAACGCATCCTATTGGATTTAGAGTTGGTGTTACGAAGCCTTGGAGCTCAAAGTGGTACGCTGAAAAGAATTTCGGTCAGTTCCTAAAGGAAGACCTAGAGATTCGTAGATTTGTTAAAAAACGCTTATTTGCTGCTGGAGTTTCAAAAATTGAAGTTGAACGAACTGCATCTAAGGTTCGTATCAACGTTTTTGCTGCTCGTCCTGGTATCGCTATTGGGAAAAAAGGTGCAGGTATTGAAGCAGTTAAAGCTGATGCAGCAAAAGCTATCGGTAAAAAAGTTGAAGACGTTTATTTAAACGTTACTGAAGTGCGCAAAGCAGAGGCTGATGCTCAGTTGATCGCAGAAAGCATTTCAAACCAAATCACTCGTCGTATTTCTTACCGTCGCGCTATGAAAAAAGCGATGCAACAAGCAATGAAGTTTGGTGTTAAAGGTGTAAAAATTAAGTGTTCTGGCCGAATTGGCGGAGCTGAGATTGCTCGTGACGAAAAGTATTCTGAGGGATCTGTTCCTCTTCATACACTTCGTGCTGATATTGAGTACGGATTTGCAGAAGCATTAACAACTTACGGAATCATTGGAATTAAAGTTTGGGTTTACAAGGGTGAGATCGATATGAGAACTCGCCTAGGTCGTGGACGCCCAACAAACGTTCCTGTGATGCCTGCTTAAGGATTGAGGAGAAACTGGAATGTTAGCGCCTAAAAGAGTTAAACATAGAAAAGTCCAGACAGGCCGCATGCGTGGTCTTGCCTACCGTGGAAGCAAGCTTGCTTTCGGTGAATATGGACTTCAATCCGTCGAGTGCGGTTGGATTACGGCTCGTCAGATTGAGGCTAGTCGTATCGCAATGACTCGATTCATTAAACGCGGTGGTAAAGTTTGGATTCGAATTTTCCCACAAAAATCAATTACGAAAAAAGCTGCTGAAACTCGAATGGGTAGCGGTAAAGGTAACCCTGAGTACTGGGTTGCGGTTGTGAAGCCTGGAACCATTCTTTTTGAGATGGAAGGTGTAACAGTCGAGATTGCACAAGCAGCAATGAAGCTCGCTGAGCATAAACTTCCAGTCAAAACTAAGTTTATCAGTCGTGCGAATGAGTTGAGCTGAGGTGAATGATGGCTACTAAAGAAACAGTAAAAAAAGATACAAAAAAAGCTCCAGCGAAAAAAGCTCCTGCAAAAGCTAAAGCCGCCCCTAAAAAGGGCCTTAACTTGGCAGATCTTGATCGCAAAGGGTTGGCTGCAAGAGCTCGTCAGTTAAAGACTGAGTTACTCGCAATTCGTTTCAATCTTCAAGCTCCTAGCTTGCGTGATTATCGTTCTAAGAAAAAGGAATTGGCGTCTGTGTTGGGTCTTTTGGGATCCACTCAGTCTAGTGTCAATTAAGAGGTTTGGTTATGGCAGGTAAAGAATTTTTTGGAGTTGTAACAAGTGACAAGATGGAAAAGACTTTGGTCGTTTCTGTTGCTCGCCGATACAAAGAACGCAGAACAGGTAAAATCGTTTCTGCTCGTAAAAAGTACAAGATTCATTGCTTAGAGCAAGGAATCAACATTGGTGACACCGTAAGTTTTACGGAAAGCCGTGCTTATAGCAAAGATAAGAAATTTCGTTTCTTGAAATTGATCAAGAAAACTGAGATGGCTTTGGTAACGGAGTAGGATATGATTCAGCATCAATCTAAATTAACAGTTGCAGATAACAGCGGCGCTAAGAACCTTAAGTGTATCAAGGTTTTGGGTGGTTCTAAGAGGCGTTATGCGTCTGTTGGAGACATCATTGTTGCTTCAGTTAAGGCTGCGACTCCTGAAAGCAAAATTAAAAAAGGTGACGTTGTTAAGGCTGTCATTGTTAGAACAAAAGCTGTTCTTCGACGTGCAGACGGAAGCTATATCCGCTTCGATGACAATGCTGCTGTTATCTTGAATGCCAATAAAGAGCCAGTTGGAACTCGCGTATTCGGTCCAGTTGCTCGTGAGCTTAGAGGAAAAGCTTCTTTGAAGATCGTTTCCTTGGCTCCGGAGGTTTTGTAATTATGAGCAAAGTTAGCAAAGTAAAGCATCTCAAAAAAGATGACACTGTTGTTCTTTGGAGAGCAGACTCTTCAAAAAGACCAACTGGTAAAGTCTTAGAAATTGATCACGCTAAAGCACTCGTTAAAGTTGAAGGTATCGGCGAAACTAAACGCCACACAAAACCTTCTCAAACGAATCCACAAGGCGGAATTGTCGAAGGTCTTCGCTGGTGGCCAGCAAGTCGCTTTAGAGTTTGTGACTCTAAAGGAATTCCACTTGGTCGAGTTGGCTTTAAAGTAGACGGCAAGAAAAAGGAGCGAGTTTTTTCTAAAACTCGTTAATTTAGAGGTTTATTATGAGTACCGAGTCAAAATACATTCCTAGACTTAAAGAGCAATATACGAAAGAAATTGCTCCTAAAATGCTTAAAAGCGGGAAATACAAAAGTTCTATGCAGCTTCCTAAGTTGACTAAGATCAGTCTTTCTTGCTCAGTAAAAGATGCTTTGCTTAATCCTAAAGCTCTTGATGCGTTAGCTGCTGACATGTCTCAAATTGCTGGTCAAAAGGCGATGCTAACTAAGGCAAAAAATGCGATTGCGAACTTCAAACTTCGCGCTGGTATTAACCTTGGTTGCGTTGTCACTTTGCGTGGTGAGAAAATGTACGAGTTTTTGGATCGTTTTGTTGCGATTTCATCTCCTCGTATTCGAGACTTTAGAGGCTATCCGCAAAAGAGTTTTGATGGACGTGGTAACTATAGCTTTGGGATCAAGGAACATACCATTTTCCCTGAAGTAGATTACAACACCGTGGACAAAATTCGCGGCTTTAACATAACAATCGGTACAACTGCTGAGACGGACGAAGAAGCTCTTGGATTACTCAAAGAGTTCGGCTTTCCGTTCAGAAATTAAAGAGGTGATGTGATGGTTAATGATCAGTTGTCTGACTTTTTGACTAGAATTCGAAACGCAGGAATGGCACGCTCAACAAAAGTTGACGTATTCAACTGCAAAATGAACCGTAAGGTTGCTGAGATCTTAGCTAAAGAAGGCTATATCAAAGGCGCTAAAGAAGTGACTGGAGTAGCACTTCCTACTCTTCGTGTTTACCTTAAGTTCGAGAATGGTGACTTGAGAAAGCCACTTATCAACGGACTTCGTCGTATTTCACGTCCGGGTCTTCGTCAGTATGTGCAGTCTGACAAGCTTCCCCGTGTTATGAGTGGATTTGGTCTAGCGATCATTTCAACCTCTAGCGGTGTGTTGACTGGCAAAGAATGCAAAGAAAAGGGCATCGGTGGTGAACACCTTTGCTCGGTTTGGTAGGAGGTTGATATGTCTCGACTAGGAAAACTACCTGTTGATGTTCCAAATGGCGTTAAGACTGTGATTCAAAATGGTACCTTTAACGTTGAAGGACCTAAAGGCAAAATGAGCATGCCAATTCCAGAAGGAATTGATGTTGTTTTGGAAGGGTCTCAAGTTATTACAAACCGCAAGGGTGATTCAGCTCAAGAGAGAGCTTACCACGGTCTTGCAAGATCATTGGTTTTCAATTTGGTTAAAGGAGTTTCCGATGGATTCTCTAAAACTTTGATTATCACTGGTGTTGGTTATAGAGCTCAAGCAAAGGGCCAAACTTTAGGTCTTACACTTGGATTCTCTCACCCGGTTGATTTCCCTCTACCTGCGACAGTAACGGCAAAGGTTGAAGGAAATACAACTGTGATTTTGGAGTCGCCTGACAAAGCTTTGCTTGGTGATGTTGCTGCAAAAATTAGATCTCTTCGTCCACCTGAGCCGTATCAAGGTAAAGGTATCCGTTATTCTGATGAAGTTATTAAGCGTAAAGCTGGTAAAGCTGCGGCTAAATAATTGAGGTTATAGAAATGGCTCGAAAGTTAACAAAAAATACAAGTCCTAAAGAAGTAGTTAAAGTAAAACGTCGTTTGCGTATACGCAAAAAGATTGAGGGTACTGCAGAACGTCCTCGTCTTTGCGTGACTAAAACTAACCGTGCTTTGAGTATTCAAGTGATCGACGATAACGAAGCAAAGACTTTGTTTTCTCTGAGAACTCCTGCTGGAAAATCAGCAAACAAAGAATCCGCCACTCAATTGGGCAAAGATGTTGCCGCAAAAGCGATTGAGAAGGGCATTAACAACGTCGTTTTTGACAGAAGCGGAAACCTTTACCACGGACGTGTAGCAGCTCTTGCTGCCGGTGCTCGTGAAGCTGGTTTGAAGTTTTAAAGAGGATAGGGAAGATACATGGCAGGTCTTGATAGTCGTACAAAAGATGACAATGGAATAATTGACCGCGTAGTTCACATCGGTCGCGTAGCGAAAGTTGTGAAGGGTGGACGTCGATTTAGTTTCAACGCAATTGTGGTTGTTGGCGATCGCAAAGGTAAAGTTGGAATTGGCTTGGGTAAAGCTGGTGAAGTTCCTGAAGCGATTCGCAAAGCCGGTGAAGCTGCAAAGAAAGATATGTTTCTTGTGTCGCTTAAAGATGGAACGATTCCACACCAAGTTCAAGGACGTTTCGGAGCGGGTAAAGTTGTGTTACTTCCTGCTGGAACAGGTACTGGTGTGATCGCTGGTGGAACCATTCGCGCTGTTATGGAATGTGTGGGCGTTAATAACGTTTTGACGAAATGTCTTGGAACCAACAACCCGCATAACGTTTTGAAAGCAACAATTGAAGGCTTACGTGGTTTGAAATCTATAGACCAATATAAGTCTCGTCTTAAAGCAGAATAAAGGAAGCCGCGGTTAAGTCACAAATTTTCGGATTTGTAGAACCTGGCAAGGAGTAGAAAATGGCCGATAAGAAAATATTTGTCCGTCAAATTAGAAGCACAACAAGAACGAAGGAAGTTCATGTCCGAACTCTTAGTGCTCTAGGACTTGGAAAAATTGGTAATGTTAATTTATTGACTGACAACAAGGCAGTACGCGGAATGATTCGCAAGTGTTTGCAATGGCTTGAGGTGAAACATGTTTAAATTAGATGGATTGAAAGCTGCCGCAGGAGCAAAAAAAGCACCTAAGCGTAAAGGTCGAGGTATCGGATCTAAGCTTGGTAAGACTGCTGGTAAAGGTCACAAAGGACAAAAAGCTCGTTCCGGTGGTGGACCAGGTCCTCGTCATGCCTTCGAAGGTGGTCAAACCCCTTTGAATAGAAAAATTCCGAAAGTTGGTTTCAATAGCCCACTTAAGGCTTTGCAAGTTAAGGTCAATGTATCTGAACTTTCTAAGTTTGCGGGCAAAGAACTGAGCTTGAAAGACGTGATGCCTGGAGCGAAAGTCGCTAATCCTCGTATCAAGGTTTCTATCTTCGGAACAAAAGCTCCGAAAACTTGGCCAAAATCTATCGAAGCTCATCGTGTGGCTCCAGCTGCTAAGAAGTTGCTCGAAGACAACGGCGTTAAAGTTGAAATTAAAGAGTACATGAGTGGTGCTCTTGGTAAGAAGAAGACTGCAAAAACTGCTTCTTAAAAAGTAGAGTTTTAGTGAAGTACTTCCTTCAAACTTAAATGACAACGCGGAGCGCCACCCTCTTTTAGGGCTGGCGCTCTTTCATTGTTGGATGCTCTTTAGCAAGGCATGATATATACCTCAGTGCGGCCTCAAAAATTCCAAATTTGAATAGAGCCGGATTGAGTTAGCTAGGTGGAAAATAGATCACTTAGCTAGTCGTTACGAAAGGCAGTTATGGATAGCAACTTAAGAAGTCGTCTGTTTTGGATGTTTGGATTGATCTTGGTTTATAAGATCGGAGTTCACATTCCCACTCCTGGTATTGATGGCCAGGCATTGAGTGAATTTTTTCAACAGCGTGCATCTGGAACTGTTTTCGGATTGCTGAACTTATTCTCGGGCGGAGCGCTTGAGCAACTTTCACTTTTAGGTCTCGGTATCGCGCCGTACATTTCTGCAAGTATCATTATGCAACTGGCAACTGTCATGAGTCCGAAGATCGAGAAGCTCCAAAAAGAAGGCGAGCAAGGCCGTCGTCAAATCACACAAATTACAAGGTATATGACTGTTGGTATTGCCCTTGTACAGGGCTTCTTTATTACACAGAGTATTCAGACTTTAACGAGCCCTATATCTGGTATTCCAGTCGTAGCAGAGGGTGGAATTTCGTTTACTGCGATGACTGTTATTCTTTTGTCGGCTGGTGCGGTTTTCACGATGTGGTTAGGTGAGCAAATCACGGAACGTGGTATTGGAAACGGATCAAGTTTGATCATCTTCGTTGGTATTGCTTCCTCTTTGTTTGCTGGCGTAGGTTCTCTTCAGCTTTCATTAGAGAATGAAACGATTTCAATCGGCCAAGGTTTATTCTTGTTGGCAATCATGGTTGGTGTGATCGCGTTCATTGTATTTTTTGAGCAAGGTCAGCGCCGGGTTCCGATCCAATATGCGAGACGTATGGTTGGGCGTAAGGTCTATGGTGGACAGGATACACACCTTCCATTGAAGATTAACTCTGCGGGAGTTATTCCTCCAATTTTCGCATCGACACTCATATTGTTCCCTGCAACGGTTTTGTCTTTCTTTGGAGCTGAGTGGGCGGCGAAGGCGCAAGAGTGGTTTGTTCCAAGTGGATACGGTTACAACATTGTCTTTGTTACTGGTATTGTGTTCTTCTGTTTCTTCTATACAGCAGTAAGCACGAATCCAAACGAATTGGCTGATAACTTGAAAAAGTCTGGTGGTTATGTTCCTGGGATTAGACCAGGAAAACATACGTCGAACTTCTTTAACTCTATCATCACGAGACTTACTTTCTCTGGTGCTATCTACTTAAGTCTTGTTTGTATTTTACCAACAATTTTGATTGCGACGTTTAATGTGAATTTTTACTTTGGTGGAACAACGCTTTTGATCTTGGTGGGTGTTGCTCTCGATACCATGAGCCAATTGCAAGCTCACTTGATCAATCAAAACTATGACAGTTTCTTGAAGGAAGCTAGGTTAAGAGGTCGTCGCGCATAATGACGGCAAAGATTCCTTTGATTGTTTTGCTTGGGCCTCCCGGATCAGGAAAAGGCACTCAAGCTGCGAAGCTCCAGGAGGTTCACCCCTCCTGGCTTCACGTTTCTACGGGCAACTTGTTTCGTGCAGAAATTTCGTCAGGGTCTGAATTAGGTACTTCCGTTAAAGATATTCTTTCTGAAGGAAAGCTGGTTTCTGATGATGTGACAAATAAGGTTTTTGAGTCTCAACTGCTTAAGTTGTTAGACGAAAGTGCTCCAGAGGCCCTGATCTTGGATGGCTATCCTCGCACGAAGCCTCAGGCGGAGTATCTGGTTGGGCTTGTAGCTAGAGAGAGTCGTTTGAGCGAGCCTCTACCGGTTGAGCTTAAGGTCCCCGAGGAAGAGGTTGTTCGTCGTTTAGCCGGAAGGTGGGTAAACCCTCGAACTGGTAAAGTTTACCATTCTGAAGTGAATCCTCCTAAAGTGGCTGGGATTTGTGACGAGGATGGGGCGGAACTTATCCAAAGGTCTGATGATAGGCCAGATGTGATCCGATCTCGTTACCAGCTCTATCGTGAGCAGCGTAACGGTATCGTAGAGGGGTTGGGAGCTAAAGATCGCTTGGTTATTGTGCCTGGAGAAGGAAGCCTGGACAGTATTCGAGCTAAATTAGAGGGTATTCTGAGCCGGGATGCTACACCCTAAAATGCAGTCAAGTTCTAAGTTGAAAAAGTTAAAAAAACCCATCCTTTTCGCATTGACTCAGTGAAAAAAGGGAATAGAAAACCAGGGACTTAAAATTTGGGTCATTTTTAAAGAAATAATAGGCATCTAATTGTTTCGGATGACAGACAATTAGATGAAAACCGTAGTTTCGGATGAAAGACAGTTAGGTAAAAGAACAATGAAAGTAAGAGCTTCTGTAAAGAAAATTTGCGACAAATGTAAAATCATCAAGCGTGCGGGAATCGTACGTGTGATTTGTGACAATCCAAAACACAAACAACGTCAGGGATAATTTCCCTTAGGAAATTTGTGTTGGAAGTTAGATTTTAAAGAGAAAGACGGAAAGAGATAAACTATGCCTCGTATAGCCGGAGTTGATATTCCACGTAATAAGAAAATTGAAATAGCATTAAGCTACGTTCATGGTCTTGGAAAAACAAGCATTGGAAAAATGCTCGAAGCCCTTAAGATCGATCCTAACCTCAAAGCTGATAATTTAGACGAAGCTTCTGCGGCCAACATTCGTGACTATCTTGATGAAAATCAAATCGCAGTTGAGGGTGATCTTCGCCGTAAAGTTGGAATGGATATCAAGCGATTGATTGAACTTCAAACTTACCGTGGGATCCGTCACCGTAAAGGTTTACCAACACGTGGTCAAAGAACACGTTCAAACTCTCGTACTCGTAAGGGTCCACGTAAAACAGTTGCTGGTAAGGCTTCAGTTAAATCGCTTAAGTAATGCGTGTTGAAATAGGATTTTAGAATGGCTGTAGAAAAAAAGAAAAAATCAAATAAAAAAGTTCCTTCTCAAGGTGTGGCTCACGTATTCTCGAGTTTCAATAACACGATTATCACGTTGTCAGATCCTGCTGGAAATTCTCTTTTCTGGTCCACATGTGGCAAGAAGGGATTTCGTGGAGCTCGTAAAAGTACTCCGTTCGCAGCTCAGGTAGCGGCAACAGAAGTTGCTCAAGCAGCTTATGATGCTGGAATGCGGTCTCTTGCAGTTGAGATCAAGGGTCCTGGTGCTGGTCGTGAATCAACACTGAGAGCTTTTGCTTCTGTTGGTTTGAGAATCACTCAAATTAAAGATGTAACTCCGATCCCTCATAACGGTTGTCGCCCTCCTAAACGTCGTCGCGTTTAGTTCTTTGGCTCGCATAATCGTTACTGTGTAATAAGAAAGCTACTTTTAAAAGCTAAGAAATTTAGGAGAATATTTGCTCATGATTCAAGAAAACTGGACAACATTGATTCGCCCCAAAATGATCGAAGTGGATCGTTCTACATTGACCCCTGTTTATGGTCGTTTTGTTGCGAAACCTTTGGAGCGCGGCTTTGGTCACACCATTGGTAACGGACTTCGTCGTATTTTGCTTAGCTCACTTCAGGGTTGTGCAATTACAAGCGTTAAGTTCGAAGGTGTGCTTCATGAGTTCTCTTCTATCAACGACGTTGTAGAAGATATGGCAGACATCATTTTGAATTTGAAAGGCGTTCGTCTTCGTTTGGATGGCGTTTCTCAAAAAACTATTATGGTTGATAAAAAAGGTCCTGGTGCACTAACTGGCGCTGACCTCGCAATTGATGAGTCGATTCAAGTTTTGAATCCTTCTCACCACATTGCAACTTTAGGCAAAGATGCTCACATCCGTGGCGAGCTTACGGTTCGCTGGGGACGTGGTTATGTTTCTGCAGACCGCAACAAGGCTGAGAACAGCCCAATCGGAACAATTGCTGTAGATAGCATTTTCTCTCCTGTGACTCGCGTAAACTACAACGTATCAAACGCTCGTGTTGGTCAGCACACTGACTATGACAAGCTGGCGGTTGATCTTTGGACTGATGGAAGCATCACTCCAGAGCAAGCTTTAGCTTACTCAGCGAAGATCTTGAAAGATCAAGTATCAATTTTCATTAACTTCGATGAAGGCATTGAAGTTGTTGAGACCAAAAAAGACACTAACAAAAGTGATGTTAACGAAAACCTCTTCAAGAGTGTTGAAGAACTTGAGCTTTCTGTTCGTAGTGCAAACTGCTTGCAAAACGCTAACATTCGCTACATCTACGAGTTGGTTCAAAAGTCAGAGGCAGAAATGCTTCGCACTAAGAACTTTGGCCGTAAGTCTTTGAATGAAATTAAAGATATCTTGAGCCAAATGGGCCTAGGATTGGGAATCAAGTTGGACTTG
This sequence comes from uncultured Bacteriovorax sp., assembly GCA_964640545.1. Lineage (GTDB taxonomy): Bacteria > Bdellovibrionota > UBA2428 > UBA2428 > UBA2428 > JBGSZX01. Next base: position 24,986 of record CAZXHL010000007.1, read on the forward strand.
TCTCCAGAAATGATTTCAGAAAAAACTAAAGAATTGAAACAGGGAGCTGAAGTTTAATCAGCTTATAGGAATAGGAAGAAGTCATGAGACACCGTAAGAAATCGTTAAGATTAGGCGTAAAAACTGATCACCGTTTGGCAATGATGAGAAACTTAACCATGAGTTTGGTTGAGCACGGTCGCATTAAAACGACTGTTTCACGTGCAAAGCGTTTGAGACCTTTTGTTGAGAAGCTTGTAACAAGACTTAAGGATCCTTCACTTGCGAACCTTCGTATTGCAAATGCGAAATTGTCTAACCGTGACGTAGCTTTGAAAATTGCTAACGAAATTTCTCCGAAGTTTTCAGATCGTCCAGGTGGATACACTCGTATCATGAGACTTGCGACTCCACGTGCTGGTGATGCTGCTGATATGGCTTTCATTGAGTGGACTGAAGAGTCTTTGGTCGCTGCTTATTCTGGAATGGTTGCAGCTCCTAAGAAACCTGCGAAAAAAGGTGCAAAGAAAACAGCTAAGAAGGCTGGAAAGAAAGCTGCACCTAAAAAGGCTGCTGAATCTAAGTCTGCTGAGCCCAAATCTGTTGAATCTAAAGCCACCGAAGTGAAAAAAACCGCTAAAACTGCAGCTCCTAAAAAAGCAGCTTCAAAAGCAGTTAAAAAGACGACTAAAAAAGCTGCTAAGTAATTTGCTAGCTGAAGACTGTAAGTTGAAAGACTGTAAGTCGAAAGTCCTTGGTTGATATCTAATTTGAACATTAGATTAAACAAAGTTCGTCTTGAAGTAAAAATGGTAATACAAGGGCTGTGAAGCAAATTAGCTTCACAGCTTTTTTTTGGGAATTTTTTGAAAGATGACAAAGTTACATTGGATCAAGTTGATTGTACTTATTGCTGTTCCTGCTCTGGGGGCCTTGTATGCCTATCAGTTCACGGGGCAGGCACGTGAGATCATCGAGCCATTTAAACCGTTTCGAGTCCTTCTGGGGCCGGTAAAGGCTTCTCAAGAAGGCTTGAGAGAGGCTCCGATTCCCGGAGCAATTGAACTTCGGAGCCCGGTGACTTTAGTAAATTTTTGGGCCACTTGGTGCCCTCCCTGCGTTGAGGAGTTTCCGGCTATGTTGGAACTTCAGAGAAGACTGGGGGATAAAGGACTAGAAGTTGTTTTTGTTAGTGTTGATGAGAATTGGGCTGATGTGGGTGCCTTTTTTGAGAAACATGGCCTTCAGGTCGATAGTTCGAGGTTGTATTGGGATCCAGATCGAAGCCTTACGGAAAGCTGGGGATCTGAGAAATATCCTGAGTCTTACGTCGTTCGAAGGGACGGCTGGGCGGTGGAAAAGATCATTGGATTGCAGCAATGGACGAGGCCGGCAGTGCTGGAATATTTTGAGAATTTAACTGTCAAGTTCGCAGACTTGGGGCTTGACGCCAAGGGGCAGAAACAGTAGCTCTAGTCGTCTGAAAACTTAAGTTTATAGGAAATTATTGAGGTCTAAAAATGGCAAAAACTAGTGTTGTAAATCGTAACGAAAAACGTCGCAAAATGGCGCAAAACCAATCTGCAAAACGTAAAGAGTTACGCTCTATTCAAATTGATGAAAACCGCTCTTGGGAAGAAAGAGCTGAAGCGCAAAAGCGTCTTCAAGCCCTTCCTCGCAATGGAGCTGCAAACCGCGTTGTTAGTCGTTGTGTGCTTACAGGCCGTGGCCGTGGTGTTTACAAAAAGTTTGGCTTGAGCCGCATCAAGTTCCGTGAACTTGCCCTTGAAGGCATGATTCCGGGCGTGACTAAAGCGAGCTGGTAGTACGGTCAGTTCTTCTGGGGGCTCTCCATTGAGTCTTAAGCGCGGGTCTAAATGGCTAGTCCTTAAGAAAAAGTCGGAATGAGTTTCAGAAGAAAAAAGGGTCGAGCAATCTTCAGTCGAAGTATTGAAGAAAGCTTGGAAAGTTCGCCCTAGGGAATTTTAAACTACACAATCGAAATTTGGATACATGCCCTGTGAAATTTTCACGGGGCTTTTTTTTTGAAAAAATCATAAGTCAAAAACAATAACTAAAGAAGGAACAACGATATGATTGAATTTTGGACAATGGCAGGACCGGTACTTTCGGTTGTAGCTCTCATTGTGGCATTTATTTTGTTGGTAAAAGTGAAAGCTTTGCCTGCAGGCAACGCTCGAATGGTCGCGATCTCTGAGCAGATTCGTGAAGGATCCATGGCTTTCTTGAATCGCGAATTCAAACTTTTGGGAGTCTTCTCGATCGTTATGTTTGTGGTTTTATATTTCGCACTTGGAGTTGCAACGGCAGCTTCTTTCTTGCTCGGTGCTTTCTTAAGTATGACTGCTGGTTACATCGGAATGAATTCCGCTACAGCTGCAAACACTAGAACTGCCGAAGCAGCTCGTACCTCTGGAAAAGGTGCTGCACTCATTGCGGCCTTTGATGGCGGTGCGGTTATGGGCTTGTGTGTGGCAGGTCTTGGTCTTCTAGGAATGGGTCTTCTTCATATGTTCTATGCTGATAGTGGGCATTTCACTCACATCATTCACGGTTTTGGAGCTGGGGCTTCATCGATCGCGCTCTTCGCGCGTATTGGTGGTGGTATCTATACGAAAGCTGCTGATGTTGGTGCTGACCTTGCTGGTAAAGTCATCGCGGGGATTCCTGAGGATGACCCTCGTAACCCTGGTGTTATTGCTGACAACGTTGGAGACAACGTAGGTGACGTTGCCGGTATGGGAGCGGATATCTTTGAATCTTTTGCTGCTGCAAGTATCGCAGCTATTGCGATTGCGGCGACAAGCCCAGACGCTTTCCTTCAGACGCTTGTTGCGGCTGGTGGAAGTATGGACCTTTCAACGCTTCGTCAGTTCGGTATTTTATTGCCGTTAGTTCTCGCGACGATAGGCCTTGCGGTTAGTTTGTTCTCAATCATCATCTTCAGATTCTTTAAGAACTCTAAGCCAGCAGTAGCCCTTCGCTTCTGTTTGCTACTTCCTCCGGTTGCCTTCATTGTAATTGCGGCTGTGGTTGTGAACTCTTTCGGCCTCACAAGTGGAATCACTTGGGCTTTGGCTGCTGGTGCTATTGGTGGTGGAATCATTGGTCTTCTCACTGACTATTACACAAGTGCTGGCCCTGTTATGAAGATTGCGAAAGCTTCTCAAAGTGGTGGAGCTGGAACGAACGTGATCGCTGGTTTGGCTGTTGGTCTTGAGAGTGTGATCTCTGCGATCTTCGTGATCGCAGTTGTTGCTGGTGTGGCACATCACTACCTAGGACTATACGGAATTGCACTTGCAGCGGTTTCTATGCTTTCTGTGACGGCGATGGTCATGACGATTGATGCTTACGGGCCGATCTCTGACAATGCTGGTGGATTGGCTGAGATGGCTGAGCTTGGCAAAGAAGTTCGCGATATCACTGACGAGCTAGACTCAGTTGGAAACACGACTGCGGCTATCGGTAAAGGGTTTGCGATTGGTTCTGCGATCCTGACTGTGATTGCACTATTCGCAGCTTACAAATTGGAAATCGATTTCATTCGTATGCAAAAAGGTGGCGAACCCCTTTCTTTGGATTTGACCAATGGAAGCGTGTTGATCGGAATTCTACTTGGTGGAATCCTTCCTTGTATCGTTGGAGCTAGCACTATGAACGCTGTAGGCGTTGCTGCTGGAACGATCGTTGAGGAAATTGGTCGTCAGTTCCGTGAGATCAAAGGCCTTCTAGAGGGCGTTGAAGGCGTGAAACCGGATGCTAAAGCTGTTGTTGATATTGCGACGAAAGCGGCTCTTTCTCAGATGATTCTTCCGGGTATGGCGGCTGTTGTGGCTCCTCCAGTGATTGGACTTCTTTTGGGGGCTGAGGCTTTGGCTGGTGCTCTTGCTGGTGCGATGATCGTTGGCGCTGTGATGTCACTCTTCATGGCGAATGCTGGTGGTGCTTGGGACAACGCGAAGAAGACGATTGAAGCTGGCGGGCTTCCTGGAGAGAAAAAAGGTTCGGACGCACACAAGGCGGCTGTTGTTGGTGACACCGTTGGTGACCCGTTCAAAGACACTTCAGGTCCTGGCGTTTCAATTCTCATTAAAGTGATGAGCGTTGTAAGCTTGATGATCGCTCCGTTGTTGGCGTAGCAAAGCTAACGCATTTGTTGGCTTGGCTGTTTGCTGGGCCAACGGGCGCGGCACTCGCGAATAAAAAATAAATTGGACCTTCCGAGATTTGTTTCTCGGGAGGTTTTTTGTTTTAAGTAGGGTGTGTCTGAATTTTGGAAACCTTCTGCGAATCAGGTTGTGAGAAGAATTGTTCTTGAGGGGCAGGTGCAGGGTGTGGGTTGTAGAGCTCAAGTGATGGAGTTAGCTCTTGGCATTGGTCACATTCATGGCTTCGTGAGAAATCTTTCAGATGGGCGTGTGGAAATTTGTGTGAAGGGGGATGATTGGCGGATTGATGATCTGGCAAAAATCATCCGCACTCAAATGCATCCACCAGTTGTGGTTGAACGCGTAATGATGGAATCGCTTGAAAAAGAAGCCATTGAGAAGCTGGATATCAATAATGGCTTTGTGATACGCCGGAATTTGCATTGATCTTGCTCAAAATTTCTCTTTGCAGCGTAATTTTCATACTTTAGCGCTATCCCTTAACCAAAGCTTCATCTCTAAAGCTTTCATGTACTGATATTATAAAGGCAATATGAAACCGGTGTTTTTCTATGTCTTTATCCTAACTTTTGCAGTTGGAATAAATGTTGCTTTTGCGGCGGATGAAAAAGTAACCATAGTGAATGTCGACGGGCATGGTTCAACAAATCCTGGAGGTTCACCGGTGAAACCAGAGCAGCCGATCTCAAAAGTTGAGCGTCTAAGACAAGAAGCAAAAAGGCAACTAGATGCCGAAGCTGAAGAACTAAAAAAGGCGGGGAGAGATCAAGAAGCTCAAGAAAATATCTTAGCGGGTCAAAAGGTGATGAATGGTGAAATGGATAACACTGTGTTGTTGTCTTCTAAAATTCGAGGAGAAGGATCTACCGCTGTAGTCATCGATGCGACTAAGGCTTCCAATAGTGGGGAGATTGGTGTTGTTCTTGCGAATAGTAGTCAAAATGATAGCCAAAAGTTAAAGATTCAGACTACGAGAGAGAAGGGGGCAGAAGTTCAATCCCAAGCTTCTGATGTGGGAGATTCTATTGAGAGTTCACGTAGCTCTCCCTCGGAAGTCGTGACCACCAACACTAATACTGACGCAAAAAAGTTAGCCAATATGACGGCGAACTTGCTCTTGGTTAGTCAGGCGATGAAAAAGTCTGCAGCTGAACAAGCTCAAGAACAAGGGGTGGAATCTTCACAGAGTGGATTGAATCGGGCGCGGAGTGATGTAGGGGGAGCGGCGTCTCGAACTGGTGGAGATGCTGGTGGAGCGCAAAACGGATCAGGAAGAAAGTCTATTGTTGATTCCATGAATGAAGCTGCAGCTTCTAGTATCGGTATTGGTAATGGTGACTTTAATTTGGCGAATTTTGAAGGTGCCAGTCCTGAAATCAGGTCGTCACTATCTAATTTGGCTTTGAATTCGACGGCGGGCTACAATGGCTTGGCTGGTGTTGATGCGCTTACGGCAAAAACAAACGAACTATTAAATCTTGCGGGTGATAGGAATTTTCAGGACTTGATCTCTTCGCGTTTTTCTAAAGAAGCCGTGCGAGACTTTAACCTAGCTACGGCTGGTGCTGAGATTTTTGGAAATCCAGATTTGCCGGAGATTGGTGTGGCGGCTGCCAAAAGCTATATTTTGAACAATCTTAGTTCATCTCAAATCTTAGGAAGTTCTCCGGGGCTTAAATCATTAGCGGGCAAAATAGGCGGGAATGGAGGGCTTCTATTACAGGACCCGTTAACTCTGAGATGGCTCGCTCTCGCGAATGAACTCGGTAATGGCGACGAAACTAAAATTCCTAAATTTTTGGCCATAAATAAAGAGACCTACAAAAAGGCTTATCCGAAGCTAGTGGGGTGGCTAAAAGGACTTAATGAAAATGAGTCCATGAGTTTCCTCAGTAAATGGAAGCTAACTTGGTCTAAAGGGCAGTATCTAGAAGTATGGCAAGATACGATAAAATCCTTTGCTGGCATTCACAAGCAAACAGCTTCGAACGAAAAACAGCTTTTGAAAGAAGCAGCAGGTCTACTTCCCGATGGAAAAGTAGAAGAGTCCCAAATGTTTGTTTCGGATTTGGAAAAGATTGCGAAATGGATTCAGCAAAACTCAACAATGAAGTCCGGATCTTTGAAGGCCTGGAATAAGAATGCCGGACCCAAGTCAAAGTTAGGACAAATTTGGTATCAGAATTACAAAGATGAATATCAATGGGCTAATTACTATAAGTCGAAAATGTTTTTTGCGGCGAGTACTTACGAAAAAGTGGCGCAGGATCCAGATATTAAGCGATTGATATTGGACGCACAAGAATGGGCTTTATTCCTTGAGGAAACAAAGCCCACTATGGCAAAACCCTTAGCGCAAAGCTCGGGCAATTAAAAATCTATAGAAATTAATGCTTACTTTTTGCTTTTGAAGCCGCTTTTTCACTTACTTTTTGAACAAATCCACGACCTTTAGTCATAACATCATGAACACCATCGACGACTTCATCGACATTTTTGTTGATGGCTTTTTGGATGGAATCAAAGACGTTTTCTTGGAGAGACTTTTGAAGTTTTTTGATTTCTTCACGAATGGTGTCGGCAATGAGATCTGGAAGGTCCGCATAGGAAGATTTTGTTTGAGCTTGTTTGATGATGTTCTGAACAAACTCTGCCTGCGTGATGCCTTGAGTGCTTGACTGAGATACAACCCATTCTTTTTGAGACTTAAGAACGCTCACTCGTAATGTCGCGGTAGCGCCTGCCTTAGTCGCGGTAGCGCCTGCTTTAGTCGCGGTAGCTTTAGAAGTAGCTCCAGATTCGGATTTTTCGGTGGTTGTTTTGGCTTTTGTATTTTTGGAACTTGTCATGGATTTAGTCCTTTCGGTTGAATTGTTGGTATTGTTGTTTCCTTGCTCTTATATTCTATCTGTAGGCGAGATCAAGATGCATTTACTAATGGTGTCAGGTCGGGGGGGGAGCTGTTACTTTGGGGGCGAAGGCGTCAATATTACGTTCGTTTTCACAGCAGTTCGCTCAAGAGTTGAATCATTTGACCGACTTTTCTTCCAACACTTGGGAAATATTCAAAAATTTTTGATGGTGTCACTCTGTCAACGTTGGCCTTTCGGGGGGCTGCTTATAAACTTAGGGAGATGCAAGGACCTGTGATTGAGCTCGATTTGGGGGCTTACGCCGCCAATCTAAGACTTTTGTCGACGCTTGGCGGAGCTATACCTTTGATGCCAGTCATCAAGGCGAATGCGTATGGTCATGGAGCCGTTATTCTTGCGAAATTTTTAGAATCAGAATTCACTTTGGCAGATATGCCCAAAATTTGTGTGGCAAGGTGGTCGGAGGCAGAAAAGCTTCGCTTGGCGGGGGTCAAATGGCCGATACTTGTGTTGAGCCAGTTTTCAAAGGAAGAAATACTCGCAAGTTCTGCAAAAGAAATCTTCTGTTACCTTTCGAGTGAACAAGATTTTCGAATGCTCCTGTCGGTGGGCGCGGCAAAGAGTAAAAACGTCGCTGGAGTTTATTGGCACATCAATAGCGGGATGAATCGATTGGGTTTGAATAGTGGGGCTGTCTCGGAGAGGCCTGATTCACTTAGATCCTGGATTCAGGAATTAGGCCAGATTGGCATTAAGACCTTTGGTTTTTCCTCCCATTTAGCTCGTGGGGAAGAGGAACAGGAAATATTTAGTTCTGAGCAATCGCGTAGGTTTCAGTTGGCCCTGCATGCCCTTAGGTCTGTATGGGAAGGAGAGGATCCGTTTCCTCAAGAGTTACATTTTAGTAACTCAGCGGGCGTTGTTTGGAAGCTGTTGGAAGGTGAAACAGCTTTTCGTCCAGGGATTCTTTCCTACGGAACATTTCAAGATTTGGATTCAAAAAAATATTTGCTCTCTAAATTTCCTGCTTTGTCTGGCTTAAAGCCTGTGATGCAAGTTCGGGCTCCTATTCGTTCCATTCATCTCGTAAAAAAAGGTGAAGGAGTCAGCTACGGGCATCGTTTTGTAGCAGACAAGGACAGACATGTAGCCTGTATTTCAATTGGCTATGCAGACGGCATTCGTCGCAGCTTGAGTCGCAAGATTGATGAAGCATCAAAGTTGAAATTTTATGTCGATGGAGTGGGTGTTGATATCATTGGGACTGTGACCATGGATATGGTTTTGGTGGATATCCAGTCGCACCCAAAACTCGCTGAACTTCAGAAAAAAGTAGCCGAAGGTCAAACCGTCTGGGCTAATTGGCTTTGCAAGGAGCAGCCCGCAGAAGTTCATGCTACGGAACTTGGAACCATTAGCTATGAAATTTTGTGCGACTTTACGGAACGATTGACAAGGCGTCCTTTAGGGGGCGACGCATGAAAAAAAATATGCAGTCGCTGGGACGATTTACGATGTTTACGATCGAATCACTTCGATGGATGGTGCGGAGGCCCTTCAGGGGGCGACTTCTTCTGGATGAAATGCAATTTATTGGGAATGAGAGTTTGGCGATCGTCGCGCTCACTTCTGTTTTTACGGGAGCGGTTTTTGCTTACCAAAGTTGGTTGGCTTTTGTCATGGTCGGGACAGAATCCTTGGTGGGGGTCAGTGTATCTCTTGCGTTGGTTCGGGAACTTGCTCCTGTGATGACTGGGCTCGTAGTGACGGGAAGGGCGGGAGCAGCCATGGCAGCCCAGCTTGGAAACATGAGAGTCTCTGAGCAGATTGATGCTTTGGAGGTGATGGCTGTTTCACCACTTCAATATTTGGTTGGTCCAAAGATCATTGCTTCGACAATTTCGCTGCCTTTGCTAGCTGCAATTTTCGGTATGATTGGAAATCTTGGGGGATATGCCGTGGCGGTATATGTATGCGGAATTGACCCAGGAATTTATGTGGCGAAACTTCGATACTATATGGATCCGTGGGATTTTTACCACGGACTTATAAAGGCAGGATTTTTTGGGTTTCTTTTGGCGGCCATTAGTACATACCAAGGATATCGTGCGAAGAATGGGGCGCTGGGAGTTGGAAAAGCCACCAATGATGCCGTGGTTTACTCCTTTGTTGTGATATTAGTATTGGATTACTTTTTAAGTGTCCTCATCCCCACAGGAATAAGGACTCAGTGATGACAGCAACACTTCCTATCTCAATTCAAGATGTTTATAAGCACTTCGAGGGAGCTGAGAAGCCCACGCTAAGAGGCATGACACTTGATGTGAAGCCAGGATCTATTCACGTATTGTTAGGTCATTCGGGAAGCGGAAAGTCAGTTACGTTGAGGCATGTGCTGGGACTCGTAAAGCCAGATCAAGGCCGGGTATTGATTCATGGGCAAAATATTGACGAATGCGACCCCTTTGAACTCGTGAAACTCAGAAGAAAATTTGGAATGCTGTTTCAAAACTCTGCACTTTTTGACAGTCTCACCGTACAAGGAAACATTGCATTCCCCCTGCGCGAACACATGCCTGAATTGGGGGATGAGGAGATACTACGCCGTGTCGAATCTCTTTTGGAAAGTGTAAACTTGTCAAACTGTTTAACTAAGTTGCCGAGCGAGCTTTCGGGAGGCATGAAGAAGCGCGTAGGCCTAGCTAGAGCGATAGCTTTGGATCCAGAAATTCTTCTCTTTGATGAACCGACTACCGGATTGGATCCACAGAATGCTCGAGTGATTGACGATCTTATAGCCAGCACGAGTCGCAGGCTTGGTGCCAGTTCACTGATTATTTCCCATGATATTGTGGCAGCGCTGCGAATTGCTGATTTTGTGAGTATGATATGGGAAGGTCGCGTTGTAGAGACGGCGACGCCAGATCAGTTTGTTAAAAGTGACAAAGCCATGGTGCGTGAGTTTCTGGAGAGTGCGGGTGTAATATGAGGGAAGCAACAAAAGGACATGCCAAAGAATTCCAAGTTGGATTTTTTGTATTTATAGCATTACTTGTTATTGCTGCCTTCTCGTTTCGTATTACCGAGACGCCTATTTTCTATTCTGGAACAGACATTACAGCTTATCTAGACGATGCCACTGGTTTGTTTAAAAAATCAAAAGTAAAAATGGCCGGAATTGATGTGGGTCTCGTAACAGATATTCGCCTAGAAGACGGACGGGCTAAAGTTACATTAACCATTTCAAACGAACATCAGATACCCGAGGGTGCACAGGTGATTCCACGTCCACTGGGAATTCTTGGAGATAAGTACCTGGAAATCATTTTGCCGGAGGGGGAACAAGGTCGACTTCCTTCGGTAAAAGAAGATCGAGAGCCAAACTCTGTTCTGATCAAACCGGGTGCCTCTAGCAGTCGCAATGCTGAAGCCAAATCGTTTAGCTTGGCCATAATTGATTTTTCAGGTATTTGGAATTTGATGGTTCCATCGGTCAAGGCTCAAGAGAATGCTCAAGAACCAAGCCGAAAACTGAAAAGCGGTGATGTGATCGCGACAAAGAATACTGCAGCAACCATGGATGACATGGCTAGAGAGCTTGCTGATGTGACCGCGGATTTAAAGATTATTTCCTCACTTCTAAGGCAAATGCTAGAGGGGAAGGATCAGAAATCTCCATTGGGTAAGACCCTTAAAAACACGGAAGAGCTTACTGAAAATTTAAATTTGGTGGTTAAAGAAAACCGGACGGATATGAGGCAGGTGATTCAGTCTCTTGCAAAGGTGAGTCGCTCGCTTGACGATGTGACCAATAAGAAACAACAAAGTGGGCTAGGTAAAGACATTCAAGATCTTGCTCAAGCAACTAATAAATTATCCAAAACAATTAAGCATATTGAAAGCATCGCATCCAAGATTGATAGTGGAACTGGAACACTTGGGAAATTGGTCAATGACACGGATACCATTTCTCAATTCAACAAGGCTTTGGTTACCGTTAATGCGGCATTGGATAGGGCGGAACGCACTCGAATTTATCTCGAGGCAATTCCAGAAATCTCTGTGAACAATCAGGAGACAAAAACCTACATTGGGATGAGGTTGGCTCCGCGAGATAACACAGCCTACATCGGCCAAATGGTTGTAACGCCTGAAGGGTCGACCACACGGAAGGTCACTCGAACAACTGTTGATGGCGGGACAGCAACGGTGACTGAGACTGAGGAGACGAACCCCTCTGGGTTGAAATTTTCAGCTCAATACATGAAAAAGTTCTGGAATACTGGTTTTAGGGTTGGGCTTTTTGAAAGCACGGGTGGATTAGCCGTGGATCAGTATATGTTTAAAGATCGCTTCGTTTTCAGTGCAGAAGTCTTTGACCTTTCGGATAGCCCAAATTTAAAAGTAAAAGCTAGCTTTAAACTGCTGGATATTTTCATGATAAGCGCCGGAGCAGAACGGGTTTTAAATTCAAATGTATTTGCATTTGTTGGGTTTGGCCTAAGTTTCTCTGACGAGGATCTAAAGACAGTACTACTTTTCCCGGGGGTGCCTTAACCTATGGCTAAGAATCCCAAAGACAATCAAACAGAATCAGATGTGACGGCGACCTTTACAGATATTGGGTACAAAGACACAGATGCAGATGTTAAAAAACTGTTGAAAAAATTACTGGGCTCAAAGTCTTTGAAGACTGTAAAAGACAGGTCCATCTTGTTGATGCTCCATGATCCTCTGTCGAGAAGAGATTTTTTAGATGCGGAGTCTTTAAAGTTGCCAGATGCCTACGTTGGGGGATTCTTAGTTCTTGGGCCTTTCGGAGTGGATGATTTATATAACAAAGTGAAGGCGGGGCTTCTGATGAAGGAAGATCGCTTGCAGCATTCCGGTAGCCGGTGGAAGATGGTCGCCGAAAGTTACCCTGAGTGGGTTGTGTTTTTACGATCTGGAGATGAGTTAGGTGGGCGTTCTGAGTTCACACAATCACTAACTATGACGGAGGAGCAAACTCGAACCGATATGGCGATCGATGCTCCTCCAGGTATAGACTCAGGACTTGAGTTGGAAGATTTCATGGTGGCAGACTTTGGGAAGGTTGAAAAGACTCCCGCTGAATTGCCGCCAGTCGTGGATGACGAAATCGAAAAAGATTTAGTCTTAGATATGGATGACATCGCAGTTAAAGAGTCGTTGACGCCTCGAATGGCTCCAGCCAGACGCGATGCCGCCAGGCATCGAGCTCAAACATCTAATAAGATCAACCCTGTCCCTTTTGTATTGGGAATAGGAATTATTATTGGCGTTGGATTTTGGTACTCGAAGAAGGCCGGAAATGCGATTCAGGATGCGAAGAGTCCTGAATATACGGGCTATGTTGCCGAAGCTCAGATTCGGGACCGTTTAGAGTGGGCAGATAAAGTTAGGCCTTTGAAGCCCGATAGTTTGTACGTTGATGACGATCCTCTGATGAAAAAGATTCGTCCAATTCTGAGAGCTTACGAGGCGGGTGTTCATGCTTTGTCTCGGCAAGATGAATATTTGCTTAGAAGGCTGGCTTCACCGGCAAGTGCGAGTTGGAAGGTTCGAAAGATTGCTTCGAACCAATTGGCTGTCTATTTGCTTTCTCGTTCAAAGACACAAGAAGCAAAAGCCGTGTTGCGCCCGATATTACAGGCAGACTCCTCTGATTTTATTACTTTGGTTAACAACGCCATAATTGATTTATCAGAGCTAAACCTTCAGCAAGCACGAGATTCATTGAAAGTTTCTCTGCGCATGAACCAGAGTTTGCAATGGGTATCATTAAGTTTACTAGGGTATCTTGAGGGTCTTGATGGACGTTGGGAAGAATCAAGCAAATATTTCCAAGATGCTTTGAATAGAAATCAGAACAACCCTTTTATCAGTGGGCTTTGGTTGAAGGTGTTGACTCGCCAAAATATGGGATCAAATTTTCAGATTCAAAAATTGGTCGATGATGCGCTTTGGGCTGACCCTGACACTTTGATTGACTCCCCGCTGCCAGCGCCGCTAGCGGGTGGAGTGATTCAGTCGGAGGCCTTGGAGGGGATTGTAAAAGGGGTTGAACAATTAGGTAGCAAGGTTTCTAAGGGAAAACTACTATTCGCTCGTTGGCTTCAGGGACGAGTCGTAAGCTTTAGTGCATTGACTTCTCCACTTTCAGAAGTAGCTCAGGTTTTGTCACTTGAGGAATCACTCCAATCCCAAGCTCTTTATGCCTACGCGCTACAAAGAAAGGGGCAATCTGATCGGGCTTCAGAAGTCCTTTCAAAAGTTTTGCCATTGGTTGAAAAAGAGCAGATGAATTCCTCGTGGCTTTGGACTTTTGCGGGTGATGTCCAAGCCGAAAGAAGTCAGATTGATCAGGCCATTTTGTACTATCAAGCCGCTTTAAACAAAAATAGTTATGATCATGCCGCTGTTCACGGACTTGGTTTGATGCTTCGTGAGCGTGGTCAGTATGATGTGGCAGCTCAAAAAATCCAGGAATCTATGAACATTCGTCCGCATTTTATTCCCGGGCAACTAAGAATTTCTAGATTTGAATGGCAAGCTCTTCTTGGGGTTCAGTGAAATTTCTTTTGGAATCTCAGAATCCGGAATTCCAAATTTTCTGAGTTCAATTCTATAAAGATCCAGAAGGGTGTCTTTTTGATAAAGCAATTCTTGCTTCCAGATAGGATCTGAGAGATCAAGGACAAGGACATTCGTTGATCCACGTTGTTCAATGCCGTAAAAGCGCACTTTTTCGCCGAAAATGGGACCGGAGGCTGCTTTCCAGGCCCTGATCCAGGTAAGAGCTTTGAGGCCTCCCATGAGGTCTCCGACGCTTGAAATAGAACTTGGCTTGGACATTGACTAGAAGGCTACCTTTGGCGCATGCTTGAGGCAAGTCTTATGAGAAAGTGGATTTTAAGTTTTGGTGCCGTATTATTCTTAAGTGCCTGTTCTTACAGCCTGAGGAAAGGTGATCAACCCTTGGCAAAGTTGGACGGCAAGGCAGCTGCTAGCGGCATACAAAGTATCTACATTCCCGTCATCGAAAACTTGAGTTCTACTGTAGCCCCAGAGTCTGTGTTAACGGAAGCTCTACGGGAAGTATTTTCCACTCAACCGGGCCTAAAGGTTGTTAGTGACGAGTCTAAGGCGGAATATGTGTTGCTTGGAAGGGTCAGCCATTATGGCACTAGGTTTTTTAACCCGACATCGCCTTCAAGTCGTGCCGCAGAAGATGCTGGAGGTTTGGTAGAAAATCAGGTTACTGCAGCGGATATTAAAGTTTATCTTCAGGCCGATTTTGAGTTGTTGGAAAATACATCCGCCGATATGAGGCGGAGTTTGTGGTCGAAGGGGATTCAAGAAGAAACGTCTTTTGAAGCCTTCAATCGCCAGAACGAACTGTTGGGGTCCAGCTCGGCTCCTCACATTAATCGATCTAGAGAATATCTACAGCTTCGGAAAATGTCCCGGAATATGGCAAGAAAAATTCTGGACCAAGTTAGTCAGGACTTTTGAAGGGTAGTTGGGGATAGACGATGCTTTCACCTCAAGATCTTTTTAAGGCGATTCATGAATCCAGATGGCCTCCGGTGTTAATTCTTGAGGGCAATGATACGTATTTGCGTAGAGAATTTCGAAATGCGTTGAAGTCTTCAGGATTCGATTATCAGCACAAAGATCTAAAGAAAAAAGGGCCTCAGCCTCATGATGAAGATTTGAGTTTTTCAACTTCATTGTTTTCGCAGGCATCATTTGTGTGGCTTGAGTCTCAGGCTAAGCCGGATCGATGGTCTGCGGAATCAAAAAAAATTTGGGAGCGCATGATTGATAGGGCCGATGGACATAGCTTGATCATTTGTTTGCAACTTCCTGCTCCCGTGAAGGCAACGAAAAATGTTTCAAAGTCCCCAATTGATTCGTACCGATTTGAAACGGTTCCGGGGGACTTCCCAGCTTGGATTAAGCGAATGAACAAAATCCACGATGCGAATTTGTCGGAAGAAAAGTTGAAATTCCTCCAGGGCTTTGATGCTGACTTGATTACGATTGATGGTTGGATTGAATTGTGGTCCCTCGGTGGTGATGTTTGGGCAGAGATTGCGTTGGGGTGGGGCGAGAAGAAGCAGGGGGGCCCACATTCCGGATATGTGTCCAGTAATCCTGCTTATGCATGGGTAGATTCTATTCTTTCGGGTGATGCTCGCCTGGCTAGTTTTAAGTTGCACGAGCTTATGAGTGATTCCAAGGATCCTTTGCCTTTGTTGGGACTGATATCGAAGACTTTAAAAATTTGGGCGGCTCTTGAACAGGGTGTCCAACCGAGTGGAGAAGCTCCCTTTCTAATTGATAAAATTAAAAAAGCACTTAGCCGCAATGCTAAAGTGCGAGGTCGGGGAACTCAGCTTCTTAAAGTTGCCTCAGAACTTGATGTGTTATTAAAATCTAAACCAATCGACCCTCAAGGCGCGTTGGTGAAACTTAGTTCTATAAGTTTTTAAATTGAAAGTTTCTAAATAGAAAAACCGCGGCCAACCAAGAGGTTAGCAGCGGCATCATCTAAAAATTATTTAGGATTATTATTTCGAAGCAATAGCTTGAGCTTGTTTAGCCAAACGAGAAACGCGTCTTGCAACAGCGTTCTTGTGCATCAAGCCTTTGTTGGCTGCTGAGTTCAAAGAGCTAGTCGCCTTAGCAAGAGCTTCAGTAAGATTCTCAGACTTTGCAGCAATCGCTTCACGAGCAGCGCGAACTGCTGTTTTTACAGTGCTGCGAGCACGAGTGTTGATTTCAGTCTTTTTGATAGTCTGACGGATACGTTTTTTTGAAGACTTTTTATTTGCCATTGGACGCGTCTTAGTGAATTTCAGGGCATTCTGTCAAGAAATGAAAGCTGATGAGCTAAAAAAATCAACGACCTAAGCGTCTAGATTTCGAGCTGAGGCTGCACTTGCAAACTTGGCGTAAGGTCCTGTTTTTACTTGCTAGATTTGAGCTTAATTTTGGCTTCTAACCAGAGAGCTTCTCTCTGAGTAGAGTTAAGCTCTTTCCAAGGCAGCTGACGTTCTTTGGCTAAAGATTCAGTCGCGCGAAAGCGGCGGATAAACTTCTCGTTGGCCTGATAGCTGAGTTCCTCAGGACAATGGCCGAGATGCCGAGCTAGTTGGGCGAGACTGAAAAAGACATCGCCAAGTTCTTCGGCAATATCCTTTGGATTGATGGGCGAGCGTTTTAGTTCTTCTTCCAGCTCACTCATCTCTTCTTTGACTTTTTGAAGAACTTCGCCAGGGTTTTCCCAGTCAAATTCGAAAGAATGAGTTTTCTCGCCAATGCGAGCCGCTCGCTGAAGAGACGGAATCGCTTTGGGGATCCGGTCGATTTTGTCGGCCATGCTTTCTGTAAGCTCCGTATGACGGTTGGCCTCTTTGGCTTCCTTTGCTTTGAGTTCTTCCCAGGCTTTGCCGGCTTCTTCTGCCGTCTTATAGGGGGTATGATTTTTATCAAAGACGTGAGGGTGCCTCCGCATGAGCTTCTTCACGACGTCGCTCGCGATCATTTCAAGATCGCTCTCAGGGGCCTGTTCCTTCATGAGTGCTGTGTGAAGAAGAACTTGGAATACTAGATCTGCGAGCTCTTGGCGGGCTTCTGGGCTCTGGGGGCCTTGAGTCTGATAGGCCTCTTTGTATTCGTATAGCTCCTCCAGGAAGTAAGGAAAGAGGTCCTCAAAGCTTCTGCTGGATAGCCAAGGACATCCTTTCTCGGAATCTCGAAGAGTCTCAATTAGTTGAAGCGCTGCATTAATTTGAGTGTTCTTGGCCAATGTTTCTCGAGACATGCTCATTCTTTGCTCTCTTTATGCCGAAAAATCAATAAGGAATTGCCATAAGGCAAATGAGACTAAAATGCCAGAAGCACTTGAAAGCGATATCAAAGACCTAAGCCCGTCCAAGTGGATGAGGTTTCGGGCGATATGGAGAAAGTGGGACCGTCGCCTCTACATGAGTGACGCCTTCGCTTCGTTGGCGCTGGTCGCGTTTATTTCCCTGATGCTTCGTCAGAGATGGAGCCCGCAAAACCTGGATCTCTCTCGTTACGAATCTTCAACATGGATTTATCTTCTGATGTCATTCGCTTTTTGGGCGCTGCAGATATTCTTGAGAAGAGAAGCACCTGAGTTTGTAGCCAAAAGAAAAGATGCTTTGGTTGGAATGTTCGTTCTGGCGACTTCGCTCGCTTGCTTTAAGTTGATATTGATCTTCCAAATGGACTTGCTCGCAGGATATTTTGTGGGTGTTCCTGCGACGCTGTTTTTGTTTCTAATTCCCGTAGCCGCTCCAACCATGATTCTTAGATTGCTTATGAAGCCACCGCAAGTGCTACTCTTTGCTTTCGTTCATGCACTTTGTCTTGCGTATCTTTTGGAGGCGGCTTTCTTGTTCGGAGTTTATGTTTTTGTCGCGTCTGCTGCTGGGGCTATGTTTATTTCTCAAGCTACGACGAGAAGCACATTGCATTTGGCCGGGTTTAAAACGGCACTGGTTTGTGGGTTTATGGGGGTGCTACTAGCTTTGAGCTGGGAGGGGGCGATGCCCAACATCTCAATCATGGACCCGCGACTTGCGGCTCAAGGATTTGAATCTTGGGAAACAGCTTTGTGGTGTTTGTTTGGAGGAGCTGTTGGAGGGTGGATGTCGGCTATGGTTGCCTTGACTTTGACACCACTGATTGAGTCTCTTTTGGATTACACGACTGACCTAAAGTTACTTGAGCTTGCGAGAATGGATCATCCATTGCTTCGTGAGTTGGTCTTGAAGGCACCAGGAACTTATCATCACTCTATTATTGTGGGATCATTGTGTGAAGCCGCTGCTGAAGCAGTAGGGGCTAATGCTCTTATGTGCCGTGTTGCTGCTTATTATCATGACATCGGAAAAATCGGGAGAGCGGAATACTTTGTGGAGAATCAGGGACCGGTGAACCCACACGACAAAATGAAACCGCATTTGTCAGCAAAATTGATCATAGCCCATGTCAAAGAAGGCAAAAAGATTGCTAAAGAGTACAAGCTGGGTGAGGCGATTACTGACTTTATTATGGAGCACCATGGACGATCCATGGTGAGATACTTCTATAACAGGGCTCAACAAGAAGCGGCTCAACCTGGCTCGGGACAAAATCCAGATTCTATTTCTGAAGATGATTTTCGCTATCCGGGGCCGAATCCTAGATCGAAAGAAACCGCGATTATGGCGCTAGCTGACTCATGTGAGGCGGCAACGCGCTCTTTGGTCGACCCAACTCCAGCACGTATCGAGGCTATGGTTCACAAGATCATCAACAAATCGTTGAACGAAGGTATCTTGGACCAGGCAGAGATTACGCTTCGAGAAGTTCGTCTTGCTGGGAAGGCCTTTACACGAATTTTAATGGGGCTACATCACCATCGGGTGGAGTATCCCGATCAAGAAGAAGGCTTGCCAGAGAGATCTGCGCCTCAGGCAACAATGGATCTAGTGCAAGTCATCGAAACGGCTCAGAAGTTGAATGGCGAACTGTCGCTGAATCTCGACGAAGAAGACTCAGGGATCTCAGATGAGGGATCCGCAAAAGTTCACTCCATTAAACGGAAAAAGTGATAAGAACTAGGCATGAGAGTTGATTTTTCTACAGGGGAACATGTTTCTACTTGGAAACTATGTCCGCTGAGCTTGTCGAAAATTCGGGTGCTATTTCGATTGCTGGCTTCGGAAATGAAGCATGAGGTTGAATGGACAAAGGCACTAAAAGTCCTTGGGGTCAAAAGTGTTGGCTCAGTTCAGATTCACTTGTGTGAAGATTTGGAAATGCGTGCCATTCAAAAGCAGTATCGTAAGCTTGATAGAACGACGGATGTTTTGAGTTTTCCTAGTCTTGAAATTCCAGACATTCAGAATCAGTTCAAAGTGCTCGATCGTGCCGATCGAAGTTGGGGCTCGCTTGTCTTGTCGCATCCAACAATTGCTCGCGGGGCAGCGAGAGGCAGACGCAAAGTTGAACTAGAGTATGTGGATGTGTTGATTCACGGTTTTTTGCACCTTTTGGGCTTTGATCATGTCATTGGCAAGGGTGTGACAGCTTCAGATGCCAAGAGAATGAAGAGCTTACAGGCAAAGCTTTTCAAAAAAGCTCAAAAAATACTGTAGTTCCGTCGTACTTGCTTAGAAAAATAGGACAGGCTAGGATTCTAGACTTCTATGGCACAGACAAATGATGAGCAAGAACTTCCCAATAGTCCTCGAGAGCTTCTAAGTATTTTGAACGATATGATGTCTCAGGTTGATGATCTATGGGGGTTCCTTTGACGTCGAAGGCAAAGAGCGACGAATTGCTGAAATAGCGGCTCAGGAAGAAGATCCAAGTCTTTGGTCTGACAACCAAAAAGCAGCAGCCATCCTTAAAGAAAAGAAAGCACTACAACTCGTTTTAGAGCCATGCCTTGATACCAAGCACAAGGTTGAAGATGCCTTAACTCTTCTTGAGCTTTGCAGGGAAAGTGGCGATCAACTAGATAAAGACTCACTTTCTGAAATTCATCATTCAATTCTTAAGGGCCGAGAAGGCTTTAAGAAACTTCGACTACAGAAAATGCTTAGCGGCGAATTGGATTCTTGTGATTGCTACTTGTCTGTTAATGCTGGCGCTGGCGGAACTGAGGCTTGTGACTGGGCGGGTATGCTGGCTCGGATGTATACTCGCTATGCCAACGACAAAGACTTCAAAGTTACGACGATGGATTTTACGGAAGGCGACGGAGCTGGTTTCCGCGGGGTGACTTTTGAGA
The DNA here is from genome assembly GCA_964640545.1 of uncultured Bacteriovorax sp. Lineage (GTDB taxonomy): Bacteria > Bdellovibrionota > UBA2428 > UBA2428 > UBA2428 > JBGSZX01. Next base: position 44,869 of record CAZXHL010000007.1, read on the forward strand.
TCACAGGTCTTTATGCGTATGGTTATTTGAAAGCGGAAATTGGAGTTCATCGGTTGGTGAGAATTTCGCCGTTTGATTCCAATGCTCGAAGACACACAAGCTTTGCAAGTGTTTTTGTATATCCAGTCATTGATGACACCATTGAAGTTGAATTGAAAATGGAAGATGTGCGAGTCGATACTTACCGATCAAGTGGAGCGGGGGGGCAGCACGTCAACAAGGTGGAATCGGCTGTGAGAATGACTCATGAACCTACCGGAATTGTGGTTCAGTGTCAGGCGGAGAGATCTCAGATTCAAAACCGTGAAAAATGTTTGAAGATGCTTCGGGCTAGATTGTATGAACTTGAACTCAAGAAGCGTCAAGATGAAGCAGACAAGATGAATGCGACAAAAAAGTCCATTTCATGGGGATCGCAAATTAGAAACTACGTTTTTCAGCCGTATCAAATGGTGAAAGACGTGAGAACAGGTGCTGAAACGAGTTCCATTCAAAGAGTTATGGATGGTGACATTCAAGAGTTTATTGAAAATTATTTGATGCAGGTTTCTGAAGGGACCCTGGGGCAAAATGCTTCTGCGGAAGATGATCTCTAGCTTAAGCCGCTTCGTCGGTTGATTCTTCAGAACCGTCTTCAGAATTTTTTTCAGTTAATTCTCCGCCTGAATCGCGTTTAGCTGGATCCAAAAACAGCACTACAAAACGCTCGAAGAAGTGAGGGTCGAACTTTTTGTCGATGTTTTCCTTCATGAGCTTTAGAGCTGTGAGGGCATCTTTGCCTTTGGAATAGCTGCGATTTGTGGTCAGCGCGGAAAAAGCGTCTGCAATGGTAATGATTTGTACGGATGAATCTAGCTTCGAGGCAATGATGCCCTTTGGATATCCAAGGCCTCTTAGGTCTTCGTGGTGAGCTTCTGCGCACAGGGGGATGATGTCCTTTAGGTTCTTGTGGTCTCTTAGGAGGGCAGCGCCATCCGAAGGATGTTTTTTCATTCTCTGCCATTCGTCGTCATTGAGTGGTCCCGCTTTGTTGAGGATGGCCGGATCAACAAGTGATTTGCCAATGTCATGGAGTAGTCCTGCGACACCAATATCTGAAATTTCTGCTTTGCTCCAAAGACCAAGACTTTGAGCGAGAGCAACACCGTAAGCCGAAACGCCAACTGAGTGGGCGTAGGTGTAGTGGTCGTGACTGCTGAGCTCCACCAAATGAATGAAGGCATGTCGACTGCTGGCAATAAAATTTACACACTCCTGTGCAAAATTTTGGGCAGACGCAATAGCAACTTTTGAAGAGGGGTCTCTCATCATTTGATCAACGATTTCTACAGCGTAATCTGTCAGGACAGACGCCTTTTGGCGATCATTGTGCTGAGTGCTCTTTATGATTCGGCTAACATTGTTTTCTAGGTGACTGTAGTATTTGTCTTTAGAAGATTTGTGAATATATAGGTAGGGAAATTTCCCCCAGAAGCGACTCATTAGAGAGCTGCTGAGTTCCATGTTCTTGGGTTTGACTAAGAAAAATGCCGTTCCTGCTCTCACATACAATTCGATATCTCTAACGAATGCTGGTTGTAGACCCTCTATGGATACGGGGACGTATTCCCCTTTGGGGTCGCGATAGTCTACAGGATTAAAATTCTTAGTATTTTGGCTCATTTCCCTACTCCCTTATTGTATCGGTTTTTACTCAAACGATCTTGAAACTCTTTTTAAGCTATTGAATTTATGGGGCAAAACCGGAAATTTCGCCTGAAGTTGGGCTAGAGTCTTGAAATCTTTAGTTCTTGTTGGTGCATTCCGATAGGTAAGGTGTGAAGAAGAAAATTCAAGCTTTGAGGAAAGAGGCGCGGTTTCGGTACCAATCCGCAAAGCTTCGCTTTAAAAAGCTTTGGCATGATCCGTATGAAGCTCTTTTGTTTCGAACGCTAGTCGTCACCTTTGTTTCTGTGGGGTCATTTCTCACCTGTATGGCATTTGTTTTTGTCTTTTCTCTTGGCGGACACGGTGGAGATGCTCAGCGGTCATTCGCAAGTGAAGGAGGGGCTCTCGAAGTGGTGGATGATGACGCGGAAAAAGTAGGAGGCGGCGGAGTTCCAGGTTTGGGAGTTCGTGCCGTTCCCAAGGCTATTCTAAATAGACAAGACGGCGTGCAAGAAAAAGATAAGGACCTTGTAGAACCTGAGATCACACGAAGTCGTGGTCTTTCATCATTGGGGGAAGTTCCCAAGGTGGCTCCTTACAATCCGTATGTTATCTATGGTGGAATCTTCGGAAGTACGGCGGAAAAATCAGCCAATGTAGGACGCGTCGCAATGGATGTTGCCTTTGAGGTTGATAGTCACCTCGTGAAGAAAGAGCTTGAAGATAGAGAAAAAGAAATCAGCTCTATGATTAGTAATCTCGTAGCTGAGCAGGAGTATGAATTTCTGCGAAATGAGAGAGGGCGACTTTTTCTAAAAAAGCGGATCTTTGACGAGGTCAATTTCAAGCTGAAAAAAGGGAAAGTCAAAGACGTTCTCTATTCTGAATTCATCATGAGATAGCGTCAGAATCGAATGAGGCTTTTCTATTTGTCTTCGGACTTGTCTAAAATTTTAAAAGAAAAATTAGCCTCTACGTAACGAACGCCTTTTGATCCTTTGAGGGATTCGATTTTTGCTTCTGAGTCTTTGCCGGCTATTAGAATAAGATAGAGGGGGCTTGAGCCAACTTTTTCCAATTCCTTCACTCCGACTTTTTCAAACAACAAAGTTCGTTCCTCCTTCGAGACCTGGGGCTCGAAAGATATGAGATACTCCCCCTCAATAGAGGTTCCGGTTTTAGGGCCTTCTTTGGTTTTAGGGGCTTTGCTCATAGAGGGGCTCATTCTTTCTGCGGATAGATTCGGGACTTGTTTTGAGGGCTGCTCCGGAGGGTTGGAGGATGACGCCTCCGCAATTCCTGACGTGATGAGAGACAAAACGAGGATTTTACGCAGTTTCATGACTTCGTTCTAAGTTTTTCGGCGATCAGACTCAAGTTTGCGTTAGACAGTAGTTGACCCGGGGCGACTAGGGTGGGAAACCTTCATAGAAATGCAGGGTTTAGCCAGTTTAGTGGATAGAATGTGGGACGCCGTTGCCTCGGTCAAATTGACGATGGTGATGCTGTTATCGCTATTGTTGTTGTCCATCCCGGGAACCGTCGTCATGCAGTACAACATCAGTAATGTTGATCCAGGTATCCAGTATGGATATGGGTTCTGGAACTTTGGAACTCAATTGCAGCTTTTTACCGCGTATCACTCATTTTGGTATGTCGGTTTAATGGTCATTTTAAGTTTGAATCTCATTGCCTGTTCTGTGAATCGGTGGCCCCAGATGTGGAAGCTTGCTGTTGCGAAGCCGGTGAAATGGTCTCGGGCAACTTTTGGAGTTCAGCCTGAGACTCTGCGCTTCCATTGGGATACCAAATTAACTAAGGACGAAGTTCAGTCCTTGGTCTTTAAGTGGGCCGCTTCTCCTTTTGGAGATAGGCCCAAGGTTCTCGATTCTGGAGAGAACAAAGTCCAAGTGTTTTGGCAGAAGGGGCGTTGGTCTCGAATTGCAAACTATCTGGTCCACACGTCGCTCCTTGTGATTTTTGCGGGTGCGATTGTTACGGCCCTTTACGGTTTTGAGGGTGCAGCTAATATTCCGACGGGCGGCGCTGTAGATACCTTGATCGTATTCAAAGAAGGAAAAGAATCTGGCTTGGTAAAGGCTCCCGGCGGTCTCATCAACGAAAAGCTCCTGGGGTTCGGAATTAAGGTCAAAGATTTTCGCGTGAACTTTTATGAAGATTTCCCGGGCCGGCCAGAGTCTTTCGTCAGCCGACTTCAAATTCTTGAAGATGGTGTTCCGATGATGGAGCAAAGCATTCGGGTGAACGATCCCATGGAATACAAAGGTGTTCGAATGTATCAGGCCAGTTATGGCCCTTTGGGTGATTCTGAGATCCAGATGCGGATTGTAGATAAGAAAGACGCTGTTAGAGGCCAAGTCTATCGGAAGATTCGCCTCGGAGAGGTGCTGCCTCTTGAAAGGTATAATCAGAGCGTTGTCGCGCTTCAGGCTCTGAAAGACGTTCAGGGTTTCGGTCCCGGTGTTCAGATGCAAGCCCTGGATGGGGATCAGCCAACAGGCAAACCATTTTGGATTTTGAAGAATCATCCCGATTTTGATTTTTCCAATCGGACTGAGGCTCCTTACGGAATCGTGGTAGATGAAGTGGAAGAACTTTACTTTACGGGGCTACAAATTGGCTATGACCCAGGAGCGCCTATTTATTGGTGGGGGTGCTTTGGGATGTTACTAGGAACTTTCTACGCACTTCTTGTGGCGCATAGAAAATATTACGTACACTTTGAAGATGGTCGAATTGATTTTGCGGGGTCGATACACCGACTACCGTTTGGGTTCGAGGCGGCATTGGCTAAACAAGCTGCGGAACTTAAGGAATTAACAAAAGGATAGAATATGGAAAATTTATTTGATTCAACATTGTTCGCTTTGAATACGTCTGCCTATTTGTATTTGCTGGCGTGCTTTCTCTATATCATTAGCATTTCGCGAGCGGATACGTTAAAAATTGATAAGTGGGCGAAGCGAGCCTCTTGGGTTGTTCTGGTGGGCTTTGTGTTGCATTCTTTGGGGCTGCTGGGACGTTGGTGGATCGGAGGGATCAGCCGCCCACCGTGGACGAATCTATATGAATCTTTGATCGCCTTCGCTTGGGGTGTTGTTCTTATTCAGATTTACGTTCAAAGAAAATGGAAACTTCCATTGCTTGGGGTTTTTGCAACGCCGCTAGTATTCATTCTGATGGGCATGAGTGTCATGACGCCGAATAAAGAGATTGAGCCTCTGATCCCCGCACTTCAGAGTCATTGGTTGAAGATTCATGTGCTTTTTGGCTTGGTTAGTTATGCTGGTTTTACTGTGGCGGCTTGTCTGTCTTTTCTCTACCTCATGCGCAGGGGCGTGACGCTTTCTAGGGTCGGCACAGGTCTAGCTTTGATTATGGTTCTGAATCTTTCTATGGCAGGTGGTTATGAAGTTTTTCAGACTGGTGATTTTGTGATGGCAAAAACAACAACCAAGACTCTACCGAGTGGAAAGAAGGTTGAGACTAAAGATACTTATCGAGAGTACGAGGGGGGGCCGGTCGTTACAAGGATGGAAAAAGTTCCATATGCTCACATCCCTTTTTGGTGGGCTTTTGTTAGTTTCTTGCTCTCGTCGGTTGTCTTCTGGAGAGGACGTCGTAAGAATGGGGAGGAGTCAAAGGAGTCTTTGAGCGCGGAAGACGCTACGAGGTTGGGCCATGATTTATCTCCGTTGATGAAGGGTGTCTTTGCTTCTGGTCTAGTGGCGTTTATTGCATTGTTAGGAAATGTTTTTTGGGCCAAGCACTTGAGTCCAACCTTGAGCTTGGCGTCGAATCCGTACTTGGTGATATTGCTTATTATGAGTTTCTTCTTGGCTCTGGTCTTTTATATTATTCAGGCTCGGTATGGGACCTTCTTGAAGGCGTTGCCTTCTGCTAGCCGTATCGATGAATTTTCTTACAAAAATATTTTGTTTGCCTTCCCTTTTCAAACACTCTTGTTGGTGACTGGGGCGATCTGGGCTTATGGAGCTTGGGGAAGAAGTTGGGGCTGGGATCCAAAAGAGACGTGGGCATTGATCACTTGGTTTGCTTATTTGATTTATCTTCATGGCCGATTGTTGATGAAGTGGTCGGGAACATTGCTCTCTGTTGTTTCAATCATAGGTTTTGTGATAATGGTATTCGCATTTTTAGGTGTGAATTTAGTGCTCAGCGGACTTCATAGTTATGGAGCTGCCTAATGGGATTAGGCATTAAGGCAGAAGTTTCTTTCGCGACTCTTCAGTCTCAAAAGGTGCCTCTTTCTAGCTGCCCGCGTTGGGCTGTATTGGGGCGTTCAAACGTTGGAAAGAGTTCTCTCTTAAATTCGTTAGTGCATCCGAAGAAATTGTTTCGTACGGGAGCAAAACCCGGGGTCACAACGGGGCTAGTCGCAGCGAAAGTGCAGTTGGCAAAGTCTGAAGATTCGTATCTCGAAATTGTAGATTTGCCGGGGTTTGGATACGCACGATACTCGAAAAATATTCTATCTGGGTGGGAAGAGCTTATCATTACGCTTAGAGAGCAAAGCGAAGAGAGGGGCCTGCTGTGGGTGTGGCTTGCCGATCCTAAGCGAAAGCCCGCCGAAGAGGAAGTGGCCCTGCTTTCGTGGCTCAAGATGTCGCCATATATGTTTGTGTTCACCAAATCTGACCAAGTGAAAACAGGTCAGCGCAAAGAGGCAGAAAAGGCTTGGAAGAGTTTTATCGAACGCTCAACTGAGGGGCCGTATTGGGTCAGTTCTTTGAAGGGTGAAGGCTTTCAGAGTCTTCAAAAATCAGCTAGAAATTATGTAAGGATGTGTTCTGATGAGGCGAAGCTAGCAAAAGAGGGAGACGAGGGGTGAAGAAGCGCTTTTTTCTTTTGTGGGCGCTGGGGATGTTTGTATGGAGTCCTGCGGTTTTGAACGCGGCCACTGAGTCGGTGGTGACATTGAAGATCTTGGCTCGCGTCGCCAATCGATCTCTAAGCAATCGAGACCTATATATATATTCTGCAATCCTCAACCCAAGAGCTTATGTTCCTTCCGAAAGAAATTTTCTAAGGGAAGATGAATCGAAACAGCTTCTCCAAGAGCTTCTTGTTCAAATTTTGGTTGAAGAAGAAAATAAAATTATAGGCACGGCTACAGTCTCGGATCGCACCATTGATGCTGAGCTGAAAAAATTGGAAAAGAATTTTGGCCGAACTAGATGGAAACAGTTTAGAGAAGATTTTGAACTAGCTGATAGCGAGATTAGGTCTCTCGTGAGGCGGAGCTTGCTTGTTGAGAATACCTTGTCAGTTCGCTTGAGAGATTCCATGAATGATCTTTCCTTAAAGGGGCAGCCGCAAGATAAAAAGATTAAGGCGGCAGAGACGTCGCTTCAAAATTGGCTTCAGCAGCTTAGGTCGCGATATAAAGTTCAGATATTCAGCGAGATAGATGCTCCGGTCACCTTTTCTTCAGGCAGTGTTTCACGCTAAAGAGTGCTTTTTGAGATGCCTCTGGATAGCCTAAAAACCTTTGTTGCCGGCTTATACTCAGAGCTTATTCGTAAGTCCGAAAGGCAATTCCTATGGTCCGAAGCTGAGTTGTTGTTGGAGCTGTCTCGTCCTGACGTTTGGGCCTTGTTCGTGTATTCAGAATCAGAGTTTAGTTTTTTCTCCGGCTCACACTTTGAAGTGGAGACCGAGGCTGGGAGGCTCAGGGCTTTGAAGTCTTTCGTGCTTTTCCGGAAGTCAGATCGGTCAGTTTTTGATCTTATGTTTGTGGCTTCCGTTGAGCCTGAGGCGGGCTGGGCCGTTAAAGCTTTGAATCGATCGATCTTGGAGATTCAAAAGAAAGAAGCAAGTCAATCCATTCAGATATTGCTTGAGGTTCGAGAGTCCAACCGTCGTGCTGTGGAATTTTATAGGAAGTTTGGCTTTAGGCAGATCGCTGTTCGAAAAGACTACTATCCAGCCTTTGAAGCTTTTGTCCCAGGCAAAAAAAATCCCCGAGAAGATGCGCTCGTGATGAGCTATCGACTCGGGGAGGAAGAAGTTAAAAACTAAGGACTATTCGCTTCGAGCGCCTGTGGTCTTAGAGGTTGTTCGTTTCTTTTTCTTTTGTTCTTCTTCAGCCTTATCGCTCGCCATTGGGAGGGTGGGGTTGAAGTCGAGATCAAGAGCGACCTTAAGAACTTCTGACATTTCTTTCACAAAATGGAAAGTCATCGTATCGCGAAGTTCTTTGGGGATGTCTTCAAGATCTTTTTCGTTTTTGTTGCACATCATGATCGTATCAATTCCGGCGCGTTTCGCGGCTAGAACCTTCTCTTTGATTCCACCTACGGGAAGCACGCTTCCGCGTAAGGTGATCTCACCAGTCATTGCTAGCTTCGGATTGATCGCTCTTCCTGTGAGAAGTGAAACTAGGGCTGTGAGGATCGTGATCCCAGCGCTTGGTCCATCTTTAGGAATAGCTCCTGCCGGAAAGTGAACGTGGTAATCCCATTCCGTGAAGGCTGTATCTGCAATTCCTAATGTTGGAGCCATGCTTCGGATCCAAGACTCGGCAGCTTTTACAGATTCTTTCATCACATCGCCCAATTGCCCTGTTGTGATCATCTGTCCTTTTCCTTTGAAGCGAGTCGCTTCAATGAATAGGATGTCACCGCCAACGGAGGTCCAGGCGAGTCCTGTCGCAACGCCCGTGCGAGCAACGCGCTCTGCAATGTCCATCTCTACTTTTTCTTTTCCGAGAATCTCAAGGACGGCTTTCGGACCAACCGTTTTAGTTTTTAGCTTTTCAGATGCCACATCTTTAGCAACAGAGCGGCAAATGGCGGCAATCTCTCTCTTCAAGTTACGGACTCCTGATTCACGAGTGTAATCAGAAATGAGTTTCTTGAGGCCTTCGTCGTTGATCGTAAGGTTTTCTTCCTTAAGACCATGCGATTCACGTTGCTCAGGGACAAGGTACTGTTTGGCGATGTGAAGCTTTTCTTCTTGGGTGTATCCAGGAAGGTTAATAATCTCCATGCGGTCGCGAAGTGCAGGTTGGATGTTCTCGTTCATGTTTGAGGTGGCTACGAACAAAACCTTCGATAGATCGAATGGCACGTCCAGGTAATGATCTTGGAAGTTGTTGTTTTGCTCGGGATCTAGCACCTCAAGAAGGGCTGATGATGGATCACCTCTTTGATCGGAGGTCAGTTTAT
>CAZXHL010000008.1:0-51191 GCA_964640545.1 uncultured Bacteriovorax sp.
TAGAATGATTGAGAGCCCGAGCCCTTAAGGCTTTCCACTTTTTACCGCGCACAGTATAAACTTTAGATATATGGACTCGAAACGGTATTTTCTCCCCACACTTATCGTTGTTATTATCTTAGGAGCTATGAGTTGGGCGACGATTCCAGAAGCTAGGTTTAAAGCAGGCGACTGCATCCGTATCCCTGCGCCCGGAGATCATCGAGACTTCACCAACGGAAGAAAATACCATTACATCATTAAAAAGAAAGAGTTCTACACCTACGTTCTAGAACTTCAACAAACTGACCTTCAAGACAAAGTCATTTCTTCATCCACAACAAGTATGTCCATCACAGAAGTCGACAAAAAAGCAAAAGCATTTGAATGCCTCAACTGAACTAAGGCGCTGACGTTAAATTCTGAATCGAGTCTACTGGAGCCTGATATCCATAGAGGTAATCCTGTAGATCAAGCCAAGGATTCGATACTTTTCCTTCTGGGATGAATGAATACAATTTCGAATTTAAAAAATCTTTTCGCCTTAACTGGTAGTCAAGCAAATCTTCGGGCAACCAAAGAGACATGGCCTTGTAACCAAGTAGGTAGAGCTGCTCCCTAGAATCTACATATCGAGAACCAAAGGAGGTCGCAATAACAGTCGCTGAAAGCGCTTCCCTCAATTCCGATACAGCCTTCGCCAGTCTTCGGTATCGATGACTTTCACGAAGTTGAGCCTGGAAATAATTATCCATGAGTTGCGCCCAAGCTCCCACATCTCGATTGCCGCCCTCATAGGCCATCAAGCCCTGGGTCAAATGTAGGACTTCGAATAGGTCATTGGTGTCTTCCAACAAATTGTCATGCAAAGCTCGGGAAAAATTATAGAACTGCGGAATCAAAGATTGTTTGAACTGAGCAATAGATATGGAACTTAAAGTAAGTTTTCTCTCCGCATCAGGGTCCAGGTGCCCACCATCCAAATTCTGCTTTGTGAGAAAAGGAATACGAGAAGCCAAAAGGTACGAATCCAAATCCGTATTCCTAGAACTAGAACCTGCGCGATATAGTTCATTCAAGTAATGCAAAATAGAGTGATATGGAAGCCCCAAAGCGCTTTGTTTTTCTGTGCTACCCACTACAAAATCAATGGGCTGAGTTTTTAAATTCTTAAAATCGCCAGCCATCTCAGCCACAACTTCAAAGGACTGCATAAGGCAAGCATCAGATGCCAAAACATCAATTCCTTTGCCATCTCTATCTTCTTTGACAAACTGATGAAGAACTTTCGACATCGATTGAATCGACATCCTAGACTTTGACTCATCATCAAAAGCCACTCCACCATAAACTCCAGCTCCAGAAGTCCAGCCTTGACCATGCCCCCAAATAACGAGCATCGTTCTCTTTGATGGAAAGTTTTTCTGTCCCCACTGTAAGAACTCGCGCAAGTTTTTCGCATCGGCAGAGTTGTGCTCGGGAAGCGTCTCAAGGATAGGACTCAAAACCTGATTTTTCTGCTCAGCTATTTTCTCATAGGAATACATTTGTCTACGAAAGACACCCTCATCCCCCAAAGTATCCAATTGCGTAATGACATCGATGTGACTGGAAGTAGCCGTCGCGAGATCAGAATCCCAGACAGGGCTTTCCATTTCTAACAAATCTTCTTTAGCAAAATCAGATAAATTGTTGTCCGCCGCCATGTATACCAAGACAGTCCATTCTTTTTCGCAAAACCTGCGCTGATACCTCGGAACTCCGAAGGGCTCATCACCTGGGCCTCGAAGAATTTTCTGCGCTCTGGCATTAGCCACTTGCTCGCATGGAGCCAGCGCCAAGACCTGCCCGCAAAGAAAAAAACCTAGGAAAAGCCAGTGGCTTTTCCTAGGTTTTACCAAATCACTCAACGTGCTCATGTTGCCAATCTCGCTGGATCTCTCCCTCTATTGGGCCCGTTGAATGAGTGATTCTACAATCACCGCCAAAGGTGTCTTTTGGCGGGAAGCCGCTTTGGCTGCCATTTTCCATGTAGCTGGCATAGGACCATTCCCATCCCATTGGAACAAGCTAAGAAAACGCTCCGAGTAAGTTGAGGCACGACCATCCGCCTCTGGAGTCCAAAGGAAGTCGGGGTGAGCATTCTGATACCACTCTCCACCAATGATCTCTCCATTAGCATCCAATTCCAGATCATACATATATACAGCAGAGTTAGAAGCGTCGTAATCTACACTATCAACTTCAAACTGCTGAGGCTGAGTTTCAATTACATAGTCAACGCTCATGCTCACGCCCACGATATACTTAGGCATCTTCATGCCTCTGTATTCCTCTTCGCGAATCTTCCTGAACTTGTCTTTAGCGCGATTCGCTTCAAGAGAGTAATCAACCGTCGCTTCTTCCAAAGAGTCCGTGCGCTCGCCAGTTAAGGGATTAAAATAATCATACCTGTAAGAATACACAGGATGATTCCAAACTTCGTAGTCGAAAGTCGCATCCATCACAAAAGAACGCTTCGCTAGAGCGATTTGGTTGACCACAGACTTGTGCCAAGTAGCAGGATTGTTATCAAAACATTCCTGAGACAAAATACGTCCAGTCTCGGGATCTTTACGAGGATTCTTAGCATTACAACGGCTTCCAACAAATCGCGATGGAGGAGCAGCGTCAGACCAAAGTGCCGTCGCATAAGCCTTGATGTCTGAGGGGTAGAACTTCAACTGGCGACCGTCTTCCAACTCAACTGTCACAGAATTCACTGGACGGTCCATCATATAAGCTGCTGGCGCCCATCCGTGGCAAAGCCCCGTCCAGGTTTCAACTTTGTTATAGTAATCGTAAGTGCTCACAGCATTCGCCCAGTTCTGCCTGGTCATTGTGAGGTTGTCATCACCCACGAGGAGGTCATACTTCTCAGCCGGTGAAAGCGTATCAAGAGCACGTTGCTCATCATCATTGCGAGTCACAAACTCCATAAACTGGCGATGCGCCTCTACAACAGCATCTTTTGGAGAATCTTTGTATGTCGCCAATGCAGCATCAAAGTTACCGCCCTCTAGAGTAAAGAATCTAGAGAAAGCCTTTTTGAAATCATAAGATCCATGAAAGCTATTAGCCGCATAGCGATTTGATAAGTGACCTTGGTATGTCGGCCAGTAGCTGTCAGACCATGGAGAGTGTTCCAATTCAGCAGACCGATAAACATCCATATCTTTCAAGCTCGTCATAAAACCAGAAACTCGATCTACAAGGTTCTCAGCTTTATCGTTGTATTCAATAGGAGCTCTGGTTGGAGATGCAGAGGGATCATCAAGTTTGACGATGACCTTTTGGCCATCAACTACCTTGTAGTATCGGCCCTTGGCGCGAGTGGCGTCGGACTGCTCGATGTGTGCACCTGAAGCGATGTCTTCTTGTAGTTTTTTTAAATTCGCTGCTTTCTCTTCTTCGGTTTTACCTTGGAAGTAAGGAGCAAGAACTGCAATTTGGTCTGAACCAATTACTTCTCCTTTTGCGTTGAATTTCTGAGGAATCTGGTCGATGAGTTTAAGGTGATCCTTAGACTCAGGATTGATAAAGGCCTTGATATAACTGTCGATGTATTTACCTTGAGCGGAATCTTTGCTGATATTCAATGAAGTGGCGCCTGCCTGAGAGCTAAGTCCCAAAGCCAATGCCATACCTAAAATGTTATTGAGCTTCCATGAATGCATTTTGTTTTCCTTCTTATATGGTTTTTGGTCCCAGTTAAGACGTCATTCCTTGACGTCACCCGTGGCCTAACAACCTTATATGCGGCGCACAAGAGCAAACTGTGGCTGCGCAGTGTCAAAATCATTGATTTTAGTTACTTAGAATTTTGGACTGAAGGGCCTACTGAAGGGTTTTTTGAGGAGCTAAGCCTTGCGAGAGCTGGAGGTAGATTTGGCTTTCGTCTTCGCCTTTTTCACTGATGATGTCTTCTTTTGGGGCGTAGACTTTTTGGGGGCTGATTTCTTCGTCGCCGGCTTCTTTGGAGACGGTTTAGGCTTAGTCGCAATTTTTTTGCTATCAGCCTTTTTGGCTGGAGACTTTTTCGCTGTCAATTTTTTCGCAGGAGCCTTATCCGGCTTAGAAGCTGCGACCTTTTTCACAATCTTTGAAGCGATATCTTTGGCCACGGATTTCTTTTTAGCGAGTTCCTCGGCCTTTGCTTTTTCTGCCTCAGCCAACTCTTTTGCTTTCGCTTCTTGCTCTTGAGCAATGGCCTGCAGTCGTGCCTCTTTCTCTTCAGCGGCTTTTTTTACCTTCTGAGAAGAAGCATACAACTTCGCAAACTCGATCTCTCGCTTTTTGCGAATCACATCTCCACCACGACCCCCCTCGAGGACTCGAGAAAGGTGTTCCGCAGTGAATCCATAAGACTTCTTCACAAGGTCTTCTGGGGTCCCTTCAAAAATCACTTCACCGCCTCGATCTCCACCATCGGGACCAAAGTCGATCAACCAATCGGCAACCTTCATGACATCGAGATTGTGTTCAATAACCACAACCGTATTGCCTCTCTCCACAAGTTCGTCCAAAGTCTGAAGCAACAAACCAATATCTCTGAAGTGTAATCCTGTCGTGGGCTCGTCTAGGATATAGATACAGCTGTTATTCATGCTCTTCATAAGTTCACGAGCAATTTTCAAACGCTGACTTTCACCACCAGAAAGTGAATTCGATGATTGGCCAAGCCTAAGGTACCCTAGGCCTACTCTTTCAAGAGTAGAAAAGACTTGATGGAGCCTTCTCTCACTAGCGAAAAACTTCTTAGCTTCGTGCACTGTGAGGTTCAAAATTTCGTAGATATTTTTTCCGTTATGGTTCACGGCCAAAATTTCTTTTTTGTAACGTTTTCCATCGCAGACATCACACTTCAGGAACATGTCTTCCATGAAGACCATTTCTACCCTGACATGTCCTTCGCCTTCGCAAGCATCACATCTTCCCCCCGGAACATTGAAGGAAAAGTGACCTGCGTGGAAGCCACCCCTTCGAGCCTCAAGAGTCGAAGACATGATCTCACGTATGCTATCAAAGCCCTTCATAAAAGTAATCGGATTAGACCTGGAACTCCGTCCGATCGGAGCCTGGTCAATCATCAAGACAGACTCAACACCTTCAAACCCCGTAATCTTTTCGAAGTGCCCGATTTCCTCAACCTGCCCCATAATAATGCGGGCGAGAGCAGGATAAAATGTTTTGCGAATGGCGCTAGACTTACCACTACCAGATACGCCAGTGACACAAGTCAACATCCCCTTTGGAATTCCAAGAGTCACATTTTGGAGATTGTTTTCAGTGCAGCCTTCAATTTTTACAAATTCAATGCGCTTCTTTAAATTTTTAAACTTTTCCATCCGGCGAATTTCCGGAGTCGGCACCGTATCGGCACCCTTCATAAATGGAAGCGTGGCACTTTCTTCACTCGCAGTTTCTAAGAAGTCAGAATACATCCCTTGATAAACAAGATGCCCACCATGCTCACCAGCCTCTGGACCAAGGTCGATCAAATAGTCAGAGTTTTGAATGATGTCGGGATCATGCTCAACCACAACCACGGTGTTTTTGAGAGCCGACAAATCTTTTAGAATGCCAATCAAACGGTCAGTATCTCTGGGGTGGAGTCCAATACTTGGCTCATCAAGCACATAACAAGTTTGAGTGAGTCTCGTTCCGAGCTGATTGGCCAGGGCAATACGTTGAGCTTCCCCACCAGACAAAGTCTTCGCTAGTCGATTCATCGTTAAATAGTCGAGCCCCACTCGGATCAAAAAATCTAAACGAGAAAGAATTTGAGAAAAAATTTCTGATGCCGTGCCAACTTCGACTTGATTAAATTCTGTATTTTCAAACCAGTGCTTGAGGTCACGGATTGTCATCAATGCAAGTTGCCCAATTCGCTTATCTTGAATCGTTACGTTCCTAGCCTCAGCTCGCAGACGCTCTCCATGACATTCCAAACAAGTTTGAGCGCTTCGGTATCTAGAAAGAAAAATTCTTACGGTTTTTTTGTATTTCTCACCTTCGAGATCTTCAAAAACTCCCTTGATTCCTTCATATTCACCCTCTTCACCAAACCAAAGGACATCTTGTTCTTCTTGCTTGAGTTGCTTCCATGGCAAATTAAGAGAAATCCCTTTAGCCTTCGCAAAAACGACCAAGTCCTTAAGCCACCCCCTACCCGAGGGTTTCGTGAAAGGCTCCACGGCTCCCTGGGCAATCGTCAAATGAGTATGAGGAATCACAAGTTTGGGATCTACGCGCAATATGCTTCCGAAACCTTTGCAACGCTCACAAGCACCCATGGGAGAATTGAAAGAGAACAACAATGGAGTCAGATCTGGAAAACGCTTTTCCCCATCACCAGTGGATGGGTAGTCCGTGTATCTCTCTCGGCGGAAGATTTTTCCGTCTTGATCGAGAACGATCACACGGGACCGTCCAAAACCTTCGCTATAAGCTTGAACCAACGCATCTTCGAAACGTCCACGCTGCTCCGGCTCGAAAGCCAATCGATCCGTCATAATCAAAAGATCGATGGACTTATTGGCCTTACCGCAAAGTGGACTTAGCTTTTTTTCTAACTCTTCTTGAATGTCGTAAACTACTGGTTCACGGCCAGAAAGCACTTCTGCCTCTACAAAGGCCTTTGTGAAGCCGCGCTCCATCAAACTACCTAAGCTTAATTTGCGATCGCTAACTTTGGATTGTGCATTGAATTGGAAGGGGAAAACAACATAGCCGCGCAATCCAGCGTCTTGCGTGAAGTGAAATTCTGCCACTTCGCTGATCAAATTTTTCTTAACCGGCTCTCCTGTTTTCGGGCAATGCATCCGGCCTAATTTGGCATAGAACAATCTTAGATAGTCGTAAATTTCAGTAGCGGTACCAACCGTTGATCTTGAGTTCTTTGTGTGATTTTTCTGCTCGATCGAAATCGTGGGAGACAACCCAGTAATGGACTCAATGTCCGGTTTTTCCTGTTTCTCCAAAAACTGACGCGCATAGGTACTCAATGACTCCATGAATCGGCGTTGCCCCTCGGCAAACAGCGTCGCAAAGGCGAGCGATGACTTACCGCTTCCGGACGGCCCCGTAACAACACTGAACATTTCTTTAGGAATGCGAACGTCAATATTCTTAAGGTTGTGCTGTTTCGCACCTTTGATCTCGATCCATTTTTGCGATTTCATGGAGCTAAGATCATACTCGAACCCTGATAGAAATCCAGGTCTCATTTAGTGGCGGCACTTATGTTGCTACTTTTAATGCTGAGTTCTATATTCTGAAGCATTGATATGACAAATTTGTTCACTCCGGTCTCACCAGATTTCTTTAACCCTGCCAAACGGACAGAAGACCCTTCAGATCAACGGATGGGGCACCACATAGAACGCGCGCCGGCGGATTTTGAGTTGTTTTGTAGCAGCCTCAAAAGTGGAGACTTTTGTATCTTAGGCTACCCAGACGATCGGGGCGTAGAGCGAAACGGAGGCAGAACAGGTGCCCTACTCGGTCCAGAGATCATTAGAAAGCATCTCTACAAAATGACGCCTTCCTATTCTCGCAAAGAATGGCCACGCGTCGTAGACCTCGGTGACCTGAGAAGCTGGAGCCACGACCTTCCCCTCGCACATGAAGAAGCAAGAAAATGCATTGCCAAGATTCGCAAGCAAGGGGCTAAAATCATTTCGCTAGGCGGAGGTCATGATTGGGCGTTTCCTGACTTTGTGGATTTCGCCAAGAACTCGGCATCCAAGCAAAAGAAAATCATCAACATCGATGCCCATCTAGACATGAGGCCGCTCCCAAAAGACGAGAAACGAGCTTGTCATTCTGGAACACCGTTTCGCAGGATCATTGAAGAAAACGCCCAAACAAGCGAACTCAGCTTTGCGACAGTGGGACTTCAAAAGCACTGCAATAGCCAAGACCACATAGAATGGGCTCATAGCCGCAGAGTCACAACCATGTTCCTTGAAGATATGCCACACAACTCAGCGGATGCTTGGAACCTGGTTCTAGACCGTCTAGAACTCAAACAAAGCTCAAGCGAAATTGGCCTCAGCATCGACCTTGATGCTTTTGCGCAGAACGTTGCACCAGGAGTTTCAGCCCCACAAGTCTTCGGCTTGAGCCCGTCCCTAGTTAGCAAGTTCTTATCCAATTATCGTGACCAGATCTCGCAATTGGGAATTTACGAATACAATCCCAACTACGATCGAGACGAACAAACAGCGAGGCTCGCTGCCTTGCTTGTTTATAAGTATATTCAACTTTAAAGTGTTGATATGGATATATTTAAAACGTTTCCACTGAAGAGAACTATAAAATCCTCCGCTTTGATGTTCGTCCTCTTAGCTCAAAATGCGAATGCCATAAGCGATAAAGACTATGCCCTTATCAAAGTTGAGGTTGAAAAAAAGCTACAAACTTTTGTGAGTTTTCACGCAGAATTTCTTCAGAATAAAAAAAGAAGAGACACTCCCGCACTTGTTAAGAAATACTTTTCTTTTCTGACGGACCGAGATCAAAACTATTTAGGCCGGCAACTAGAGCTTCACTCTATGAGCTTTCTAGAGTTAGAAGGCAGCCAAATTAAAGTTTTCAACGACAAACGATTAAAAAACGAACAATTCGTTTCTATTGATTACCAGTTTGCTCCTTTCGGAAAAATTATTGTCAATTCCAAGAGCTACAACTGGGATATCAGCAAAAATCTAGAATGGAACTTTGAAAATATCGTTTACAAAAACCCAGATTTTCAATCATCCTATGCGGACTGCAAACTCCCAACAGAACAAAACCCCTTCGACCTAATCCTTCCAGCCTTTATCCCAAATGCACACGCCGTCACGAGTTGCTCTAAGTCCGATGCCATGAAGGGCGCGACCGTTGCAGGTAGCGCCGCGTCCTTAGTCTCTTACGGACTTTGCCCCATGAATATCGTTATCGATACAGGCATCGCCATCTGCGATGGAGTTTACACCGGCGTTAAGACAAAATCTCTCAAAGAAGGCGGGAAAAAAACACTAAGAGGGTTGCCGGGAATCAAACAAGTCGGCGATGTCCACGAGTCCATCTCACAGTAATATGTAGACCCTAATTACTGGGCGAATTCGAACGCATTCGTCAATCCATCACTAGCAACCGGGCGTTAGCTTTTAATGATCGTGATCGTGAGTTCCGCCGCCGGAATCTTTGCGGTTTTCATCCAGGAATTTCTGCTCTGAATCTGGGAAAGCTCCAAACAGACTTTCCGCATTGGTGTCTCCCGTCAGAAATTTTCCTTGAGCATTGTATTCGTCCACTTTCTCATCGGAACCGCGCGGCTCTACAAAAGAAGCCCCGACTCGCGTTTGAATAAATCTTGAGCCGCTGTTGTCTTGTCGAACTCGCAACTTTCCTAATTCGCCGCCCACCTTCACATACAATTCATCAGCCTCATAATTGTAACTCCAGAATTGTGCCCTGCCGCCAAGATCTTTTTCAAGCTTACGCCCTAGCTGAGATTCATAAAACTCTGGATCCACAGGAGTTAGGTTTAGCTTATCAATCTCCTTAAGTTTTTGTCTTTCTGCTAAACTTCCACCATAGACTCCCGGCATCTTGGGAGCTTCTTCCGTCTTTTCGCTGGCAGCGATCACCTGTTTTGCCGTCAGCGTCGTAAGAGCACGCTGCAAACTTTCGTTGGCCTCGATCGACAAGACGTAAAGTACCTTTTTGATTTGAACAATCTTACTTTTCTGAGTTTCAATTTTGATTTCATGCAACGATCGACGATCCGTATCGGACAAAGACATCTGTTTAATTTCGCGATCCAACTTTACAAGCTGAGATTCAAGACGGGTTACCTGTTTCAAAAAATCACGGTAATCAATGTTGAACTTTTTGAATCTCGCATCCAAAACGTTTGGAGCAAGCTTCCGAATCAATTCTTCGCGCGGATCTGAAAATTTCTGATTGCTGCTACCCATGACTTCCACGCGAAACTCAGGGTTATTTTTGTAGTACCCAAGCAACTCAATAAAAGTTTGAAAGTCAGATTCCGAAAATTTTGAGGCTGCTACAGAGTTCGGCGCCAACACGACGAAGCCAGCTGAAACAAGAGCCAATACTAGCCCCAGAAATCGACCCTGCAAAAAAAGATGCCACATGACTACTTATTGTAAAGAAGGATTCTCATTTTGGACAGCCCCGATCGCCACGGAATTGTATTCTTTTAGCATTTGAATGTATTCACCATGAGCCCAACCAAGTGGTGTCGCAGCACCAGTCCCCTTGCCCTGATTTGGGCCTGAAGACCAAACCTGCTCAGGAAACATCAAACTACTGCTAGCAAACGACTCAAAGGCGTTCGCATAGGGTAGAAAGTTTTGCGTCAAAGTTTCGTTAGAATTTGAAGACATGACTGCGGCTTTCAATTCGTAAATCGCCCGCTCTCCGGTAAGAAAGGGCCAAGGCATTCCATTGGTTTGTCTTCCTGAATTTTCATCCCAGTTGTAGCGGTCACCAACATAGCGTCGAAATGCTGGCTTTCCTTCGATCATATCTTTTAGAGATAAGTCGTATTCAGGAAGAGTCGCCAGAACACTTGGATCAAGAGCGGATCGCACACCGTGCCTAACCAACTCAAGAAATCCACCATCGAGAACACTCTTTTCAATCAATCGTTCTCCGCCATTTGTAATGGGGATCATTGATAGCGAGTCTGGATTCCAGGGAGCTTGAATTCCAGAGGCTCCAACAACTCTCAAAAAGTAATTACCGTCTCCAACTGGCCCAGAGCTTGTAAACGTCCAAGTCTCTAGATTGTTGTTCAGCCTTTCTGCTTGTTTGTAGTAGGCATTGGCACGGGATTCATCTCGCATCGCTCTTGCCATCGGAATCGCCTTACGAAGAGCCGCAATTTGCGCTGCAATTCCAGAGGGAGAAACTCCCATGTTTTCTTCCCATCTTTCCTGGTAGCTCCAAGGACCAAATCGCTCGATAAAATCCGCCGCTCGAAAAACCATTCCCGCGTAGTCCCTCAGCTCAATGGCCTGAAGTCGCCATAGATCATGCGCCAGCATGATGGGATATGCCACTTGATCTATCTGAAGCATTCGCCAATAGGCCTCTCCATGGATCCAGGCGTTCTGCACGAAACTTCCGTCCTTGGAATACCGCCGACTACCATACTCCCAATCACCATGTTCAGGACCGAACTGCATGTGTTTCAGGTGATCGAGAGAGGCTTTTGCTGAACCCAAATCATTGATCGCGATAAAAGACTGAGCCATTTGGAAGAGATCTCGCGGCCAAACGAGATGATAGGCTCCAATACCGGCTGTCTCCGACTCGGCACCAGGAAGCAGATCTCCCACTGCCTCTCGCCGAACAGAGTAATTAGCCGAATCGTCTTTTTTCTGTAGGCCCCATGGTACGCTAGGCGATGCGATAAAAGCACCTGCAAACGTTTTGTCTTCCAAACTTCTCAATGTTGCCACGGATGAAAGAAACAGTTCTTGAGACCTCTCACTAAAACCTCGGAACTTCGGCAGCGTCGCCATTTGCTTCTTCCATTGAAGAACATAACTACCTAAAGAATTTTTTGAATCCGCTAGAGATTGGATGGCCTTCTCACGTGCAAGTTCCAAATTCGAAGCAAAAGAAATCGCCAGCTCAAAATGCCCCGTTGATTTGGGGGGGATCTCTCCCATCTGCCCTAGACCTACAACATTTCCATCAGTAGCCGTCTCGTAGTGGTGATCAAATTGAAAATCTCTTTTCAAATCCTGAAAAGGATCTTCCGTTCCAGAAAACCCCACTCCAGTTGCCGTAAAAGCAGGACTAGCTCTTAGGACCATCGCATCCTGCTCCTGCCAAAACAATAAGTTTTCAGAATCTGCTCTCGCAGAATCCCCATATGGAGTATTTCCAATCGCTGGGTTAATCAGAGAAAACAAAGAAAGTGTTTTGGTCGAGAAATTTTGGAATTTTACAATCACGCGAACGACATCTCGATCGGGGTCTGTGAAAATAGTTTTTTCGATTTCAAAACGCCCCGCAGGATCCATCGTCTTCACAACGAAAGCTGGAACCCCTGACTCCAACCATTCTGTTTGACTTATGGCTTGAGTCCGCTCTTCAAAAAAGAAGCTCTCAGAATCTGTCACGAGGAATTGAAGATCTCGCATTTGTTTGCGATCCAATGTTGGCCAATAAAGCTCGCTCAAAACACCCTGTGCACCCGTAAACCAAATTTTAGAGATAGGAGCTGTTTCAGATGCCACACTGTATTTGCCTTGCTCATCACGAGACTCAAACGACGTCCCGAAAAAATCTTTATTTCCCGAGGCCCAAGTCGCAGGCCAAGCAATTCCCCTTGGAGCCTCTCCAAGCTCACGACCTGAAGCAAACGCAGCGTTTGATATGAAAAAACAAAGTAGCAAATAGGCTGGCAATAAGTGATTTAGGTTCACCTGACGTTTAAACCCCGGCTCGCAGTCCAAGTAAAGCGTGTTGACGCTAGTAGTCATGCCTGTATCTGCAATATCTTATAGTTTGAGTGCATGAAACGACTATTTTCCCTGCTCTGTATCTTAGGAATCATCTCTCAGCTCACAGCTTGCTCTAGCCGAAGCAGCGAGGAAAGCCGCCTCACCGTGAACGCTCTCTACAAAATGGGCCGGGCCAAATACGAGCAAAAGCTTTTCGAAGAGGCACTAAGAGACTTTAGCCGTGCCAGAACTCTTGACCCCAAAAATATGGATGTCGAGATGCAATACGCCCTCGCACTATTTGAAGTCGGAGAAGAAGCAAAGGCCATCGAAACACTCAAGACACTTTGTGAGAGGTTGCAAAATTCACCCAGCTGCTTTGCAAGCCTGTCCTATCTAAGTTTTCGGGACAAAGATTATCAAAAAAGCATTTTGTACGCCGACCGCGCTCTCACCGACCCCACATTCACCTTCAAACACCAAGCTTTGCTCACCAAAGGTGCGAGTTACCTGCAGTTACGCCAACTCAAAAAGTCACTAGAGATCCTTCAAAAATCAATCTCCAACCAGGCCGGTCAGAACTCATGCTTGAACCGCATGCTCCTTAGCCGTGCCTACTTAATGCTAGGGCGATTCAAAGAAGCCATCTCCGAAGCCAAATTGGGAAGGAGCCTCTGCGTCTCAAGTTTTGAAACCTACGAGTGGCTCGCCTATGCGCAATACAAATCTGCCGAATTCAACAGTGCAACCAACACCTACGTGGAGGCAAGAACTCGCTTCAAAGACCCTCGATCGCAAGCTGTCATAAACCAAAATATCTCTCGACTTAAGCAGAATGAAGCTTTAGCCATACCCGAAATCGTACTATAAGAACTCGAGAGTCATCATGAGCAAAAAAAAGAACGGCGATAAATCCAAATTCAGCGAAAACAATCCAAATCAATCACAGTCTAGAACTGACGCTCACGCGGATACAACTGACGCTCACCTAGATACGTCTGACGCCAACGCGGCTACGACCACCAACTTGCCAACAGAGGCTAAAACTCAAAATATCGTTCAAAACGACAAAGACTCTAAACCCATGTCAGAACCCATGTCAGACAAGGCCAAGACTAGCTATACCTCGCCGGAGCCAGAAAGCTTTGGCACGTGGCTTAAAGCTCAGCGATTAGAGCGAAACATTTCACTGGAAGAAATTGCTGCCGTCACAAAAGTACACATACACCAATTAGAAATTATTGAAGAAGACAAATGGAGCGAATTGCCTGCACCAGCCTTTGTTCGAGGGTTTTTGGTTTGCTATGCTCGTCACCTCGAGCTTGATGAAGAAGAGATTCTCAAACGCTTCAAAAGTTCGATGGGGCCAGGATTCAAAACCATTGAAGCCGTTCTTCCTGATGGGCTCAGTGGAGTCAAAAGCGCTACTCGACCCAACGTTAGGGTCGCCAGCTCGCCCAACTTTCAAAAAGCACCTGGTGCAAAAAATATGGACGTCAAAACAACGCCCTTATTGTCTCCCAAAAAATTGGGGTTATTTTTCGGAGCCGTTTTGATTGTAGCTTTTATTGTCACGCTCATTTCAGTAGGCAAGGAAGAGCAATCCCAAGAGCAGGCCCAACAAAACTCGGAGCTTGCTCCAGCAGTGGAGCCTCAACCAGCCGCAGATGTTGAGCCGTCACCGAGCACCGATGCTGTGGCAGCAGAAGAAAAAGCCACCAAACCACCTCAAAATGAACTCATCGTTTATGGAATTGAAAACACTTGGATTAAAGCCAAAATTGACGATGAAAACTCAAAAGGAACTTCTCTCGCCAAAGGCAAAAATCAAAAATATTTCGTCCATGACAAAGTACGACTCGTCCTTAGCAATGCCGGAGCTGTTGAAATCAAATGGAATGGAATCCACTACGCCTCGCCTGGATTTAGAGGTGATGTAAAAACGCTAACTCTTCCGCAAGATCTTTCGAGTTTAGAAAAAAAGAAATGGCCCCCAAAGCCAGTTGCCACCCCAAAGCCGGACACCTCGAATTTGCCTGGAGCATCTCCCGCCAACTTACCCGGAACCGAAACTAACTAGCTTTTCCTATCTTGCTGCCACCCACAACAGTCTGAATCGAATCCTGAGGCGCCCATTGCAGGAACAACTTTTTATCATTCGCGTATTCCCAAGCATCATGCCCCGTTATCTTCTGCGCTCTTATGGCCTCTAGAAGCTCTTGATCCATAACCCTCATGCCTTCACGCTTTCCGGTCTGCATAATAGATGGAATCTGATGAAGCTTGCCCTCACGAATGAGGTTTGAAACAGCAGAATTGTTGATCAGAATATCTTGGACCAAATAGCGTCCACCACCAATGGCTGGAACCAGTTTTTGAGTAAGAACTGCCTTCAAGCTTTCAGATAGCATACTGCGAATTTGTCCTTGCTCATCAGCAGCAAAGGTATCAATAATACGGTCAATCGTCTTTGGGGCCGAGTTGGTATGTAACGTCGCAAAAACTAAATGTCCTGTTTCAGCTGCCGTTATCGCCAATTCTATAGTGGCCTTGTCTCTCATCTCTCCGACGAGAATGATGTCAGGGTCTTCACGCAGCGCGGACGTTAGTGCAGACGAAAAAGTTGTGAAATGTGTTCCCAATTGTCGCTGATTCACCATACATCTTTGAGATTGGTGCTGGAACTCGATCGGATCTTCTAACGTCAGAATATGAGACTGATGATTCTTGTTGATATAATCTATCATCGCAGCGAGGGTCGTTGATTTTCCCGAACCTGTGGGCCCTGTAACCAAAACCAATCCCTGGGGGTAGAAACAAGCTTTTCGGCAAACTTCTGGCAATCCAAGCTCTTCCAGCGTAGGCGGTTTTTCCTGGAGTGCACGAAATACAGCAGATAACCCCTGTCGTTGGAAGAAGACGTTAACCCTAAAGATACTCAAGCCAGAAACCTTAATCGCAAAATCTGTGCTTTTATGTTTTTTGAGGTCTTCCCTCTGGGCTTGGTTTGTAATTTCTGCAATGACCTTTTCAACATCTTGTGTCGTCATAACAGGAGCTTCAACCTTGTTTAGATCTCCAGCTAACCGCATCATGGGAACAGATCCCGCAGCAAGGTGTAGATCAGAACCTCCTTGGTCGACGAGGGCCTTTAATAGTTTCACAATAGATGCGCTCATAGTTCCTCTCTCTTCGGCATATCTGGAGTGAAAACTTAGTCCCTATCCTCATATCGCCAAAATCCAGTCTAAATCCCTCAAAACCTTCATTTTTTTGACAAAATGGACCCTACGCATTGCCGCATCATACATGCCAAAATGATGGAATGGGCGCACAAATTCTAATCAGCCAAAGCTTTCGGGAAACACGTGTCGCACGCATCGAAAACGACAAGCTCGTCGAATTTTTCGTGGAACGTAGAAAAGAACAAAATCTTGTTGGAAACATCTACAAAGGTCGCGTGAATCGCGTATTGCCAGGCATGCAAGCCGCCTTTGTCGAGATAGGACTTCCAAAGGCTGGATTTCTCTACGCAGGCAACGTGCAAGACAACAGTCGAGAAACCATCGCCCACGACGAACTCGAAGAGCCTAGCGAAAATCACCGTCAGGTAGAGCCCAGAAAAATCTCCGAACTGGTTCACGAAGGAGAATCCCTGCTTGTCCAAGTCCTTAAAGAGCCGATGGGAACAAAAGGGGCCAGACTCACCGGCCACATCTCCATTCCAGGAAGATTCCTAGTTTACCTTCCACATTCACAACACCTTGGCGTTTCACGACGCATTGAAGAAGAATCAGAACGTGCACGCCTTAAGGGGATTGTTGATAAGCATCGTCCCAAACAAGGTGGATTCATCATTCGAACGGTCGCTGAGGGCGCAAGAGACAAACACATCAAAGACGACATGGACTATTTGGTGCGCAGTTGGGGCTCAATCAAGAAGGCTGCCGACAAGATCAAAAAGCCAGGAGTGGCCTATTCCGACCTAGACCTCGCCTCTAAAATTATCAGAGACCGTGTTGGTGACGATGTTGAACGCATCGTCGTAGATGACCTGGAGCTATACAAGAAGATCACAAAGTTCGTTCAGACTTTCCTACCTCGGTTTAAAAAAAGGATCGAGATTCACGACAAAGACAAAGCCTTGTTTGACCTATACGGAATTGAAACTGAAATCGCGAGAGCCCTCGAAAGAAAAGTATGGCTAAAGTCCGGCGGCTACATCATCATCGATGAAACTGAAGCTCTTACAACGATCGACGTTAACAGTGGTCGATTTGTCGGAAATCGCCATCTTGAAGATACGATTCTGCAAACCAATCTAGAAGCCGTAAAAGAAACGGCCTACCAAATTCGACTACGCAATTTAGGGGGCATCATCGTTCTAGATTTCATCGACATGCAGAAGCAGCAGAACCGTGAACGAGTTCACGAGATGCTGATTGAAGAGCTTGAAAAAGATCCGGTAAAATCCAACGTTCTTCCCATTAGTGATCTCGGCCTTATCGAGATGACAAGGAAGAGAACTCAAGAGAGTTTGAGAAAGAAGCTTATGAGTTCTTGCACTTACTGCAATGGAAAAGGCTCCGTAAAATCCAATGAAACGCTCGCGGCCCAGCTCATCCGCGCCTGCCTAAAAGAAGCCGATATGGATGGCCATCAGTCACCGATCCTCATCGTTTATTGCAATCCGCATCTGGCAGAATATTTTGCGGAAGAAGATCGCGAAGCGGTCGAATACATAGAGAAGCAAAGCAAAGCAGAACTTGTCATTAAAGCGGATCCCAATTTACACCTGGAGGATTATGAGATTTTTTGTAAAGACGCTTAAGCTACTCATTTTCGCAGCAACTTTAAACGCACACTCAAAGCAATTAGATGTGAAGCGACTTCCGGGTTCTCAATTCGCAAAACGAGATCTCTACCAGGGACTTAGCATTAAGAATCTAGAAGTTTTAGAGTTTGACCGCCCCCAAGACCCCTACCTAAAAGAAGCCTTACTGAAACAGTACTGGTGTGCGGGGGAACGCGGCCTAGCTCTCAATATTAACGAATGGATTCAACGCCACGGACCAAGTTCTATGAAGCTAAAATGGCAAAGAAATCATCCCTATATGCGAGGTCTCTACGCCAGGGCCCCAGCAGACCTTTCGAACTGCCAAGCTTCAAATGACGCGAAATAGGCATAAAACCACAATTATCCTCAGACATAAGTTAAGGCCCATTTTAAGTGCGATTTAGTGGCCTCGGGCGACTATGTTTCTTTGCTAGTTTCTGCAAATTTTAAATTGAGGAATACCTAAATTCCTCAGCCCCGACAGATTTCAGTACTTAGCAAAATTAGCCAAAATCAACCAAAATAAGACAATATAAGCCAAAATGATACACACAGGGAATCCTCACTCCAATGTGGACAACTTAAGGATAACTATGGTCGGGCAGCTCAAGTGTCAGTTTTTTGGCCTCCTACATTTAGACTGTGGATAACCTGTGGATAACCTGTGAAAAGAACTGACCGGTAGACACCGGGCACCATAGACCAATCCAAGAGGAAGTCACTTCACTTTCGTACTATGAAGGCCTTCACTTTAAATCCGGGGGGATTTTACTAAATGTTGCAAGGTACGGCCGAATCTTCGGTCCAAACTGGGGCCTATGAGCCCAGAGAAGTCTTGTCTTTCCAAAGACAGTCTTCCGCTAAGCCAGCGAGCTTAAAAGCCAACGACGAAGGTCGAGGGGCCGCTGCACGCCTACAACGCCACCCCGAAATCGGTAAAATCTTCAATCGCTATTTCGGCCTCGCCAAATTCGTCGAAGACTCCTCCAATTTGTCCATTGAGGTCCCGACACAGTTTCACGCGAGAAAGATAGAATCGCTCCTCCCAGCCATCAAAGATGCGCTAAGCCTTGTCGATGTTAGCGTGGCTATTCGTCCGGCTCAAAAAGATCCAAACTCTGAAGGCCCTCTTTTTCCGGGCGCCTCTTCAGGGCACTCAGACACGCGCAAGCTACCGAACGCCTCCTATCCAAGCTCTCAGCACCAAATGCACATTGCCATGCCTCCAGGCCGCAATGCAGGCCTAGACAAGCACAAGATTGAAAAATCAAAGCGTCTTGATGCTCCAAAACTGATTGAATCACCTCAAAATGCCGTTGCCGTACAAATGGCCAGACAATGGGCCGAAAGAGTGAACTCAGGATCTACTGGGCAATGCCTCTGGCTCTACGGTGAAGGTGGAAGCGGTAAAACTTACATGGCTCGCCAACTTCACGAATGGATCACGCTTGGAAAAAGACTCGTTCATGTTGATGTCGCCTCATTCTTCCAAGAATGGCGCACGGCTCTAAACAACAAAGATACGTTTCGATTCATTCAAAAGTACCGAAGAGACACTGACGTACTTATTTTGGAAGACCTAGACGACCTTCAAGGCAAACCAGGAACCCAAAAAGAAGTCCTCATCACAATCACAGCTTTGCTCGACCGCGGAGCCAGTGTGGTCGTAAGCAGTGCAGGCTCCCCTATCCTACTCAGAGAATTGTTACCTGAAGCTCTTTTTAGCCGACTCTTCTCCGGCTACTGCCTGGACATGCCAAAACCCGACCGAGTCTTCAAAGAAAAGCTTTGGCGCTCATTGCTAGAGCAGAATGGTTTAGCCAATTGGTCAATGGACATCCGAATTACAGATCGAATTCTTTCATTAAACCTCGAGACACCTCGCAAAGTTCAAACTTATTTCATCAATGCCATCGGACGCCTTTCTCTGACTCAAAAACTCGAGATGTCCGATCTCCAAGAGCTCGAAGCGATTCATGGCCCAAGAAAAGCTATGAACCCGACAAATACCAACAAGACTCCAAGTGAGTTAATCGACGGCATCACCAAGCTTTGCGGCGTCAGTCTCAGTGCTTTACAGGGCAACTCAAGGCGCCACAACATCACCTTGGCTCGTCGATTTGTCTGCCTAGGACTTTCAAAGTTCCTAGGATTAACCAATGTCACGATTTCTCAATATATTGAGAAAGACCCTTCAACCGTCTCACACGCCCTAAACACCTTGGAATCTGACCTGGAGTCCCAAAGGCATGTGGCCCAACAATGGAATTGGATTTGTGACGAACTAGGCCTTTTACAGGCTGTTCGTTAACAATTTGCCTCCAGCACCGCGAAACGTTACTTCTCCCCCATTAGAACGTTAGCGGTGCTGGGCGGCAGTTTTTTAGCCCATTACTTAAAAGTCCTCTACAGCGCTAGGTGTTTCGCCAAAACACGGTTAGACTTAAGCTACGGCCGATGACAAAGTTTTTTGTTCTAGACACGAACGTTATTCTTTATGACCCTCAAGCCATACTTAAGTTTGGCAAAGGAAACGAGGTGGTGATTCCGATCACCGTCATCGAAGAAGTCGACCGATTCAAAAAAGACCAAAACGAAAACGGACGCAATGCGAGACACTTCTCACGCATGATTGACGAGCTTCGTAACGACGGCCACCTCGCTGAAGGAGTTAACCTCAGCAATGGCGGAAGGCTCAGCGTCGGCCTTTCTCAAGCAAATGCCATCAGCCAAGATCTTTTTGAAAACACCGCCGATCACCGCATTCTCTCAGTCGCCTATACCCTTATGCGTGAGCACGGCTCCGAAGCCGTACATTTCGTCACAAAAGACATCAACCTTCGTATCAAAGCTGACGCGCTTGGTATTCCATCAGAAGACTATGATTCTTCAGGCGGGATCACTGTTGACGAGCTTTATTCTGGTATCGGTATCTTCGAAGTTTCAGCTGCAGATATCACGACTTTTTATGCTGACAAAAAACTTCACATGGAAGATCCCAGCGTTTTCCCAAATCAATTTATTATTCTTCGCGACCAAGCCAACGCAAGCCACTCGGCCATCGGACGCTTCGACGTCAGACAAGGCGCCGTGGTTCCACTCATTCGCAACACGGAAGGCGTCTGGGGACTGCACCCGAAAAACGTCGAGCAAAGTTTTGCTCTCGATCTTCTCCTCAACGACGACATACAACTCGTTTCACTAGTCGGTAAGGCCGGAACCGGGAAGACCTTGATGGCTCTTGCCGCAGGCCTGCACAAAACTCTCGACGAAGGTCGATACCAGAAACTTCTCGTTTCAAGACCTATCTTTCCTCTTGGCAAAGATGTCGGCTACCTGCCAGGAGACATTGAGCAGAAGCTGAATCCTTGGATGCAGCCGATTTTCGACAACATTGAATTTTTGATGGGCGGCGCCGAACGTAGCCACAGAAGAAGCGCGGCAAGGAGTGTTCAAGAACTGATCAGCCAAGGCATGCTCAATATTGAGCCCCTTACCTATATTCGCGGTCGCTCGATTCCCAATCAGTTTTTGATTGTCGACGAAGCACAAAACTTAACCCCTCATGAAATCAAAACGATTTTGACTCGTGCAGGTGACAACACAAAGATTGTTCTCACTGGTGACCCATACCAAATTGACAACCCCTACGTGGATAGCGCGAGCAATGGCCTTGCACACGTTATCGAACGTTTCAAAGGTGAAGACATCAATGGAACGGTCAACCTCGTAAAAGGTGAAAGATCTCCACTGGCTGAACTAGCGTCCAATCTTTTGTAGGCCTGTATTTTAAGGAGAAGAGATGCTTGAGAATAGAAAATCATATCGCATTCCTTTTCGAACCAAATTTGTTTTTGGCTTAGGGCAAGGGGTCTATACCGGCAATGCAGTGAATATTAGTGCAGGAGGAATCTTTGTTTCCTCACTACGTCTTCTTCCTCGCGACGCTCTTTGCACGATTCTCTTTCAACTTCGTCCAGATGAGCTACCTATCAATTTAGAAGCCCTTGTAAAACGCGTATCACAAAGCACGGCTGACCCGGAGCACATTCCAGGACTTGGTTTTCAATTTGTGGGTGACGGCAAAGAAGAAGTCAAAAGGCGCATCGAAGAATATATGGAAGAAAGTCGAAAAAACTACGAAGTGGCTTCTACCATTCTCTCCACTGGTGAGCCTGATCTAAATTCTCTGCAGCGCTTTTTATCGAACATGCATTTGCCGCCCTTTCAGGATCTTGGTGAGCTTAAGCAATATTTAGAACGCGTGCTTAGATCAATCGAATTAGTTGAAAGCTCACAAGCACAACAAGATCGTTATTAGAACGGTCGCTTTTTTCAGTGTTGCTCATCTAGCCCGCCGGCGCCTTCTTTGTCCAAAGTTTCTACTCCAAACAAATTCTGCTCTTCCAAAAAAGTTTTAGCTTTGCGGGCCTCAGCATACTCCCAAGATTCGGTATCTTTATTATAAGCAACAATCATCGGAAAGAACAAAACACCTTTTGTTTTCTTAACGATTGCTTCGACACAAGCGTTGGCCTTACCCGAACTCATATCCAGCGCATTGACATTAGCTTTTGATCTCGGGATCCCCTTTTGACCTTTTAAACCAGGCCCAAGAAGTCCGATGCCATTTTCTCCAGCAGATTCAAAATCTCGGCAAGGCTGGCACCACGTCGGAGCGGTTAGTAGGAAAACCGAGACTTTTCCATTTACAGCAGGTCTTTCTACAAGCGAGAGGCACTCCGCGAGTCTTTTTTGTTCCCCTTTATCAAGCTCACCGCCCTTGGACTCAAAAACCCCAAGTCCATTTTCCAAATAAATGTTATTCTCACCTGCGTGACTTTGATTTCCCCATACAAAACTGAGAATGACTAAAAACATAAATTGAGAGCTAAGCCTCATATCAAACAAGTATGTCAAAATTTGGGATAGGCCGCCAGTTCTTTGATGCCCCAAACAGGTAACTACGTCTTAAACCGCTAAAAACATTGGAGCCTTAACACAAACTTAAAGTTGTTAATTCTTTCAAGAAAAGCTCCACAAAATCCGATTCATATCAGTGAGTTGGGCAACAAAAATTTCATCCCTTGGAGCAAGGCTTTGGTCCTCAAAGCAAAGTCATGACATCTCCCTCGAAAGCACCCGTTGCGGGCGATGCACTCACATTCTTCCGGATGAAACATTGAGCTACTGCCCGAGATGCGGGATTCCATTTTCAACGGTCCCTCCGACAAACTCTTTTCAAACCTTAGCGGAGAGATCACACGAACTCTTGCTTCAGAAATATCGCCGAAGGCTTGTTGCTACCACAACTTTTGTCTTCGCCGCATTTTGGGGTGTGCTTGCAGGGATTAGCGGACTTCAAACAGAAGCCCAACTTCAAGCACTAAAACCAGTAAGACCAATAGAAATATTCTTTCTGGAAGACCCTGCCTATCCAAGCATTTCCAATCACACAAAACTCATGAGCATTGCTCACGCCGTTCAATCTTTTGATGACCATTTCGGAATCAAACTTAGTGAGATCAGTATTCACCAAAACAAGATCCCACAGGGGATCCGCGATCGCATTCCAAACTTCTGGAATTCTGCCGAACGTTCATCCCTGAGTTACTGGGAGTATAAAGTTTATCCCAACATTCAAAATTCATGGGAGACTCACGCCACAGCAAGTCTTCCTGTGATTTTTACCAACATCCCCATCATGAATGATCTCGGCCAAAGAACTCAATTAGAGACTTCACATTTGAATTCCAAAGGCTTGGTTTCAGGCCTAGGGCATCCTAGCTTAACGATTATCAGCACCTACAGACTTTTGAGAGAAGAAGAAGTTCTCATCGGCTCCAATCTCAATAATCCCGAATTGCGAAATGAAAACCTAGCCAGATTCATGGGCGAGTATGTGCTCGCTCACGAACTAGGTCACGCCTTCCTTGCCTTGGGAGACTATGTTGAAAAATCACACGCCCCGACCATGGCAGCGATGAGAGGACCGGCCTCCGTTGGCGATGATGTCGACTATTCGCGTTGTCTTATGCACACAGACAATGGCGGCGGCTATAAAGCCTGGGATGCCCTAAGCCAAAGACCCTTAGGTGATAGCGTTGAGTCTCCTTGTCCAGAATACTCACAAGTTTTAAGTGCCTTTAAGCTTCGGGTTCAGGCGATTGAAGCTTTAAAAGCTGGCGATCGCAGCACCGCAAAAAATCTCTACCAAGAATTGATGAATGTTTATCAACCCTCCTCTAACACTTGGCTTCATAGTCAATGGGAGAATGAAAGCCGTCTGTTTATGTCAGTTTTTAAGCGTTGGTGGAACGGAATCTTCATGGTTGAATCTACCCTATGATCTCTTTTGATTTAAGTGATGAACAACGTGCCTTAATTGAACTCGCAAAAGAATTTGGGGAAAAAGAAATGGACCCCCACGTCGAGCATCATGACACCACGGGAGAATTTCCGATGGAAGTCATCAAAAAAGCGCATGCCGTAGGACTTCTCAACACTCACATTCCTCAAGAGTTTGGCGGACTAGGACTAGGCGTTTTAGACGGATGCTTGCTTGCGGAAGAACTCGCAAGCCACTGCTCCGGAATGTACACCGCAATGGAAGCCAACGGACTTGCCCAAGCCCCGCTTCTTGTTGCAGGGAACGACGAACAGAAAAAAGAATTTCTGACTCCCATGACAGAGAAACCAACGCTCGCTGCTTATTGCGTAACTGAGCCCGGTGCTGGCTCCGATGTTCAAGGAGTCAAAACCAAAGCTGTAAAGAAGGGCGACGAATACATTATCAATGGATCAAAAATGTGGATCACAAATGGCAGTGTTGCTGATTGGTTTTTTGTTCTCGCCTACACCGACCCAGATGCTGGAGTAAAAGGCATGACGGGATTTCTCATGCCCACCAATCTTGATGGTATTGAGGTTGGAAAGAAAGAAAAGAATATGGGTCAGCGCTGTTCTGACACGCGTGGAATCACCTTCAACGATGTAAAAATTCCTGAGAAATATCGACTTGGCAGCGAAGGCCAAGGTTTCAAAATTGCTATGGGCGCCTTCGACCACACGAGACCACCCGTTGCAGCAAGTGCCGTCGGCGTTGCACGCGCGGCTTATCAACATGCCGTTCGCTATGCCCAGGAGCGAAAAGCTTTTGGAGTTCCAATCGCCAAACACCAAGCCGTTAGTTTCATGATTGCCGATATGGCAATGAACATTGATGCCGCAAGAAACCTAGTCTGGAAAGCAGGTTACGAAATCGATCAAGGTCGTCGCAATACCTACGCAGCTTCAGTGGCGAAAGCTTTCGCTGCCGACATGTGCAACAAAGTCTGCACCGATGCTGTTCAAGTTTTCGGCGGATATGGCTATTCAACCGAATACCCTGTGGAGAAGCTCTACCGAGATTCCAAGATTTTCCAAATCTACGAAGGCACTTCTCAGATTCAGCGATTGATCATCTCCAAAGAAATTTTTGATCGAAGCTAAATCTTGGCTCAATAACCCGTTAAAATCTCACTACTTTCGCCACTTACCCCGCCACGCATGACGCAGCGTGGCACATCATTTTCTTGCGCTGCGTAAATGCGCCGTGTTAACCTCCGCCCAACTAAGACTCGGGAGACGTTTAAGAATATGAATTTTAAAGCCTTTTACACACAATCTGTCCTGTTTAGCCTCATGATTTTGGGGTTATCAGCCCAGCCCTCATCAGCGGCTGAATACAAATTTCTCTACGCTACGGACGGCAAAAGAACCTTGAGCCTACGAAAGCCTTCTCAGCTCAAAGGCAATAGCATGGCGAGACACAGAAGAGCCGGAAGCACCCCAGGGCTTGGATTTTCATTTGGAAGAGAATGGGTTTTCATCAACAACGTCGAAGTGATGAAGACCACAAAGTACGATCAGAAGAAGGGTCTAACTGGCTGGGATTTCATTAACTCCCTAAAGTCTTATAGCAAAGCAGCTTGTATTCCTAGCCTACTCGTCGGTGGTCATGGCTGGGGATCTCCTCTCGCGGGAGACAAAGTTGATTCTATAGCCAAAGGATCTCAGTGGCGCGATTCCGGAAAAGGCTTTTACCTCGATGGTGCGAAGCGTCCCGGGATCAACACAACTTTAAAAGCTGCAGTCGAAGCCAAAACCATTCGCTTTTGCAACCAATGCGAGATCTATCTTCACGCATGTTCTATCTCGAAGGAATTCGCATCAAGCCTTTCAAAAGTGTCTGGTTGCAATGTCATCGCAGCTGACTTCAAGGTCTCTCCCGTAGATCCGGGGAGCGAAGGGGAAAGAGATGTTGGCCAGTGGGATCACATCTGGTTTACAAGTGGCAAAGGCAATTTCTTTGAATACCTTCCAAACGGCCAACGCAAAGTTATCGGACAAAGCTTCATCTTCGACCCAAGCCTTAGACTTTAAACTGCACTGTGCGCGGTAAAAAGTGGAAAGCCTCACGGGCTCAGGCTCTCAATCATTCTAAATATTTGGATTTGTTACTCAGGACAGGGGGAGCGCAGCCCCCCTCTGGCAAGTTGGCACTTGCCATTCACCCCCATAGTCCTAAGCACAAACCAACTATTTAGAATGATTGAGAGCCCGAACTACGGCTTTTGAGGCTTTCCACTTTTTACCGCGCACAGTGAAAACTAAACGCCATTTTCGTCTAAAAAAAAAGCCTAGCTCGTCATCCTGACGAGCTAGGCTTTCTAACCATGAAACTCACAATCCTTAGAGTTTTTTTATTAATTTCTCAACTACTCTACTACTTACTTCTTCTTCATAAAACCAGGAGCACGTTTTTCAATACGGCATTTAGCTATATCAATGTTACCCATGGATATTCCAGCTTGTGAACAAACCACATAAGCGCCTCGCTCTTCACCAGGAACAACTCCTGAAGAAATTTCGAAACTTTCAAAAAGGTTCTCAGCCTGTTCAGCCGTAATCAAGAGGTTTTGACTAGAGTCAACCGCCACACCTTTTTCGATGCCTTTGTGAACCTTCTGTTGTTGAGCTACAGCTAAAGCAGCCATTTCAGATCGAATCGCATCATCACCTGCAAACGATACACTTGAAATCAAAAGACTCATTATTCCAAACATTGCTATATACTTTTTCATACTTTCTCCTGAGCCAAGGGCTCCTTGTTTCTTTGTTAATTGTGTGTCTGAGCTTGAATCTCAGCCAATAAATTCTTTAAGAAATGTGTTTGTGCTTTCGCATCCAAAACCTCAACCATCGCCTTATGACGAAGTTGATCCATCCAGTTAAGACTTGTTCTTAACGGGAAATCATTTTCATGCTCATAAACAAGAGATTCGAGCAATTCTTCATACGGTTGCTCTTGGTAGAAGTCTACCCAACGGATGTACACATCCTTTTCACGACGTTTTTGTTTGAGGTTTTCAAAAGAAATAATATTTTCCACAGCCACTCCTAGTTCTCGCAATTTCAACTTCAACTCTTCAATTTCGAGTGACACCATTGTATAGCAAATGACGCCTTGCGTCAAGCCGTGTTGTAAAGTTTATTTTGCTGACTCAGTCACAGACAAAAACACAATAATATCAAGTTATTATTCTGTTGAGATCTCGGCGCTCACGACACTGTTGATGCTAGTCGGCACACTATTCAGGCCGTGATACGATGTGTCAACCTTGCCTAACAAGTGACGTATTAGGGGCCGACGACTTTCCAAATCTCAGCTTGGCGATACTTCCCTGAATCAGGGTCTCCGGACGCATAAGGAACTTTGATCTTGGTTGTAACCCTTTGCACAGTACCAGGATATATATAGACAAAGGTTCCCTCAGGAAGAACCCTCAGCACCGCGTCCATATCAGAGTCAGTAGAGATACAACCATGGCTTCGGCCGTAGGTCGCGTAGCCGCACTTGTGAAAGACCTTCCCATCACGCTGGGCATTGTCATTAACCTTCGGCTCGAGCCCTGCCATAGTTCGCTGGTATCGCCCCTTGCCCTTGCTCCAATATTTTTCCCCAACAGTCACGTGAGCCCCAAATGTCCCCAACTTGTACTCTTTCTCATTTCCAAAATATTTCGGCTTAGTT
The DNA here is from genome assembly GCA_964640545.1 of uncultured Bacteriovorax sp. Taxonomy (GTDB): domain Bacteria; phylum Bdellovibrionota; class UBA2428; order UBA2428; family UBA2428; genus JBGSZX01. The sequence goes on from CAZXHL010000008.1 coordinate 27,404, forward strand.
CCAGACCCCGCCGAATTGACAAATGACTTGATACCTTGCCCGTGGGCCACATGATCACAACGAACAGCTTTTGTTTTTGTATTCAACACACAAATACGTTTCTGACTGTTGGTCATCGTAAAGTCGACCACTACCAACTGATCCGAATTTCTAATTCGTCCTTTGTGTTTCTTGCGAGCTTCAAATGCTTTTGTAATGGCTTTCACACCCAATCCACTTTTCTTACTAAACTCTTCGACCAACTTCTTCTCGTCCTCACTAAGAGTGGGTGAATCAATACTAGTCTTCTCTTCAAAAATCCCCAGAGGCTTGCTAGGAATTTGTTTTGGCTTCTCGTAAGAAGGCCAATGTTTTGCAAGTAGATCTTCTGAACCATGTGCTTCATCCTCTGACTCAGGATCATAATCAGCATCCTTTTGGTCTTGAGCTTTTTTCCCATTCAATTCCGGTTTTACAGTAAAGGCCTGCTCCTGCCCCACGGCCTTAGAAAGGTCTGCGATGAGCCTGTTAGGTTTCGAATTTACTCGAGCTTTCTGCTTCGACATTGCATGATCCATCGCCACGGCGATGTCAGCAGCCTCTTCGGTGCTTAATGCATAAATTTTCTTTTCATAAAAAGGCGACTCTTTAATTTCCTTTTCCTCAGCCAAAGCGCCTTGCCAGAAATACTCGTTAATCGCAGTCAACTTGGGAAGGAATCTATCGATGCAAGCTTTGTCCGATTGACATTTTTCAGTAAGGACTTCTTTCGTCCTACGATTTACCCCATCAAGACTAATATTATTCTGCCTGAGCAAGCGCGAAACTCGTGCACCGTGCACCCAGATTAGCTCAGAACGCATGTCCTCAGACATACTAATGGAATCAACCATAGCATCCACATACGCAGACGTGATTCGCTCATGCTCTACTTCTCTTTGTGCTTTGTCTTCAGGATTGGCTGGTCCCACCAGGTAATCAACATTACAAGTCATTGGAGCTCCACCTGCTATCAGATCTCCCTTAACTTTTTTCAAATGACTCAAAAAGTCTTCGTTCGGAAAATCTTTTTCCAAAACCACTGGTCCCTTCATGAGAAGCTTTCCGTTCTCACGGTCGGCGACTCTCCAAATATCCTGTAATTGCTTTACGCAGCTTTCAAACTTCTTGCCGTCGTCAGGAAAGCTCGCGTGACACCAATATTTTAGAAATGAATTGGAAATTTCATAAACAGATTGAGCGTATTGCTCTTTGGCTGCCATACCAGGCAGCCCGTTCAACTGCGTCCCAAACCTAGTGATCGCCTCAGTGAGTTTTTGAGACTCCAGGTCACAAAGGGATGACTCCATGACCGTTTTAAGATCTGAAAAGATATGAGCACTTCCATCAACTGCCTGAACTCCACCGATACTAGCTGTTGGCTGACCTTGTTTGGTGTGAGAATCCTCTTCAACAGCGCAAATTGAAAAGCTCAAAAACAGGGTCAAAAACGCACATAAAGCTTTAAATTGATAGAAATTCCTCATCCCCTACATATCGGTATGTAGAGGATGAATCCTTATAGTGAGATCGACTAATCTTGCCTACTAGTCCTTACCTTTGGACTGCATGTTTTTCGCAAGGATTTTCTTACGAATGCGAAGACTTTTCGGAGTGATTTCAAGGAGTTCTCCCCCGCCAATCCACTCAAGTCCGCCTTCAATCGTTACATAACGAGGATTCTGGATCACAATCGCCTCATCCTTGTTCACAGTCCTGAAGTTCGTGAGCTGTTTACTCTTCACAGGGTTCACCCAGAGATCTTGCTCCTTAGCGTTCTCGCCAATGACCATTCCTTCATAAACCTTCTGCTGTCCATTGATGAAGAGAATGCCTCGCTCTTGAATCGAATCCAAAGAGTAGTCATTGGATTCTCCAGGACGATCACAAACCAAAGCTCCGTTTTTACGGCCCTGGAAATCTCCAGCCCATGGTTCCCAACCGTCACTACTGAAGTTGAACAAGCCCTCGCCCTTCGTCTCAGTGAGGAAGCGGTTTCGAACGCCGATCAATCCGCGAGATGGAATGCGAATCGCCAAGCGAACACGAGAACCTTTGTTCTCAATATTTTGAAGAAGTCCTTTTCGCTGCTGAAACATTTGAGTAATCGCGCCTTGTGCAAACTCAGGAACATCGAGAATCGCGAGTTCCATAGGCTCCATTTTTTGTCCGTTTTCTTCCTTTGTAAGAATCTCGGGCATCGCTAGTGCAAATTCGTAACCTTCACGGCGCATTTGCTCTGCAAGAATGGCCATCTGGAATTCACCACGGCCTTTAAGAATGAATCGATCCGGATGTTCTGTTTCTTGGAACTTAAGAGCAACGTTGGTCATCGTTTCTTTGAGCAATCGATCACGAAGCTTTCGAGACGTAACATGATCCCCCTCAAGTCCGGCACAAGGAGAATCATTCACTCGCCACTGCATCTGCAAAGTCGGCTCTTCGACTTTGATACGCGGAAGTGCCAAGGAGACAGGCTCCCAACGATCTTCTTTTGCTGTCGTTTGATCTGGAACACCTACGAGCGTATCACCAATAGAAACGTCTTGGTCGCCAAGAGCAACCACAGCGATATCTCCAGCGATAATGTTGTCGTAAGGAACTTGCTTCAAGCCGTGGTAACTAAATAGTCCACTGACTTTCACATTCTTGGCGACGTTCTTTCCGTCTTTTTCAGTCACAAGCGCAAGAGGAGCACCGGTTTTTAAACTACCGGACTTTAGGCGACCGATAGCAAGTCTTCCAAGGTATTCAGAATAACTAAGGTTAGCTACAAGCATCTGAGCTTTTGAACTTGGGTTTGCTTCTGGGTGCGGAACTGTTTTTACAATTTGCTCGAACAATGGCTCAAGAGTTGCGCCTTCAACCTTGTCCCAACCTTCGAGCTGTTTAAAGGCTTTTCCATCACGAGCAACTGCATAGATCGTTGGAAAATCAATTTGTTCATCACTAGCTTCTAGGTCAATAAACAAATCAAATACTTCGTTCATAACTTCTTCGGCGCGTGCATCGTGCCGGTCAAGCTTGTTGATGACCAAAATGATTTTGAGATTTTTCTCTAAGGCTTTTTGCAAAACGAAACGTGTTTGAGGCAAAGGCCCCTCTGCCGCGTCTACAAGCAAACAACATCCATCAACCATGGAAAGAATACGCTCCACTTCACCTCCGAAGTCGGCGTGACCTGGGGTGTCCACGATATTGATCTTGTAGTCCTGATAAATGATCGCAGTATTTTTTGCTGTGATTGTGATTCCGCGCTCTCTCTCAAGATCCCCGGAGTCCATAACCCTGTCGTCTACAGCTTCGTTAGATCTGAAAGTTCCAGACTGCTGAAGGAGGCCGTCAACCAAAGTCGTTTTGCCGTGGTCAACGTGGGCGATAATAGCGATATTACGAATATTTTTAAGCTCTAAAGACATTTATGCACACGCTTTAAGTATGTCGACACCGTGCTTGCAATAGCTATTGTCCCCATAGAGCAATTATTCTGATTGCTCGCTTTGTAGACACTTTATGCCTAATCTTCAATTTTCCTCACAACTTGGAAGCTGACCAAAACTTAGCCGTAACGGAGGCGTAACAAAATGCCTCTTAGCTATCATTTTGGGATTAGGAATATGGAGCAAGTCGCGTACAATGAGCTTCTCTCCCTCGCACACCGCGAGTTTTAAAGGAGGGTGTACTGACCACCACAATATTAACCAGTCGTGTTCGCTGGCCACACAGTACACCCTCCTCAATGTTTTCAATTACTTACGATTTTAGGACCAAGTTTATGTTGCACCGCGTCATGGCCTCGTGTATTTTCTGCCCATGTTTTCTATTAGCCATCGATTGCGATCGCCCTTCTTTGCTTCTCTGCTGATGGGCTTTGTAGCCTTGTTTTCAATGAGCACTCCGGCCCAAATTCTTGAAGATCGGGAAGCCGTAGCGGCAGAACGCCTATCAGATGGCAAAGACAACGGAGGCAACTTAAGCTTCGACGCCGTCACAAAGCAATTTAAGGATATTCAGCACCAACTCAGACTTGAACTTTTTATCGCTCGAACAGCCCTATCTCTTAGCGAAATACCAATGAATACCGGCGCAGAAGTTGTTTCTCCCAATGATTTAGATCGTGTCATTGAGTCTTTTGAACATGCGGTGGTCATTCCAACCACAAAAAAACTTTTTGTAGAAACAGTCGCGAAAGATGGCATCGAAACCGTAAGAGTCTCCGTCGACGCTGTTAACAACTCCATGAGAGGTGACATCCAAATTAACATCTATTCATGGGCCGTGCTTGATTGGTGCCAAAAAGCACAACTTGTTCTTCACGAACACATGGGCCTTGAAAGAGTAGAGAAAAGTCTCGAGTACAATCTTTCGGCACCACTCATTGCACAAACTAGTTTTTGTAGAAAATAGTACTTTCCCCCAAGAAAGCCAATAACAGGAACAATCAATGAACGACCAGACGCCATGGCACGTACAAGTTCTTCAAAAAGAGCTTGAGACAAGAAAAAGTCGAAATGACAGTTTTTCAATGCGCGCCTTTGCCAAAATGCTAGACGTTCCAGCTCCCATCGTTTCTGAAGTACTAAGAGGCAAGCGCAAATTGCTACCAAAATATGCAGAAAAAGTTTGTTCTGCTCTCGGGTTTTCGCCTGAGAAATCCGCACTATTCATGAATAGCACCCTTCAACATCGTGAAGGTGTTGTTACTGAAAATCTTATCTTTCAACAAGCCCATGAAAAAACAGTAAGCAAGGTCCTTCTCGAAGAACTCTATTCAAAAGCCATAGAAGAATGGGAATACTTTGCCGTGCTGTCGCTCTTCAAACTTGAAGGATTTCAAGAAAGTGCCGCCTGGATTGCCAAGCGACTTGGAATCAGCTCCGACCGCGCTAAGCAAGTCGTTTTAGACCTCAAACAACTTGGCCTTCTAAAAAGAAACGACCAAGACAAGCTCGAAAGAGCCCATTCTAGGGTGAGCAGCACGATCGACGTTCCCTCTCGCAGCGTAAGACAATCTCACTTGGAAATGCTGGATATCGCAAAACAAAAGTTAGAAAATGTGCCAATGGAACAACGCTTTTTTGCCTCGGAAACCATGGCCGTTGATATGGAAAAACTTGATGAAGCCAAGCAGCTAGTGAGAGATTTTAAGATTTCGTTGGCCAGGCTATTGGAATCAGGCAACAAGACTGAGGTCTATCAATTAGCCGTTCAACTTTTCCCACTGACGGATGTCGAACCAGCTCAAACGAAAAAAGAGTCCTCGAATTAGATCGAGAAGCTCTTTTTTTTAAACCCAAAAATAAACGTTGTAGCTTACAAATACCAGATTTGTGCTTCACCCTTATCTTCTTTTGCGGTCTCAGAATAGGCGTGAATAAATTCAACCATCTTTTCAATAGCAGGATAAGAACTCAAATCTGTATCAAAAGTGCACCCGTGGTGACAGAAGCTCAATCCATTTTCAACAATCTTCTCTACGCGCTGAACCGTTAAAGTCATTGGCAAATAAGTGTTCTGTGAAAAGTAGAAACGGAAGTCGATCTCTTCTCCTTCGTTAAAGCTTCCTTCAGTTTCAGGCCACTTAAACGAACATCCAGACTTGGAAATATCAACGATGTCTACTGACTTGAGTCCGAGTTTTTCGATGAAAGTATAACACCCGAGAATTCTCTTAAACAAAATACGCTCATAATTACGACGTACTTCGTCCTGTTTTGCTTTTCTCGCCTCACCAAACTGAACAACTTTTCCTTCTGACATCTAGCGCCCCTTTCAACGGACCCTTTGGCCCTCAAGATACACATCGACACTTCTTCATGGGAACTTTACTTAGCGGCCCCCCTTAAAGGGGACTCTCAAAAGAAAATCTTTATTAAATGTTTCAAACTTTGATATACCGGGCGCAAGTGACGTTATTTTGACGAATCACCGAGAAGAGTCTTGGAGTCGCACCATTAGAGGGCTGTGCTCCACCCATAAAGAGGCCCTCATTCCATGAGGAAAAAGAGCTAAAACTCCACGTTTGGCTAAATCAGGGCTATACACTAGAGCAACTTCAAAGGGCCGAAGTTCAAACTGACTCACAACTTGGATCGACTGAGGAAACAAAACAAGGTTCCATGTTTTCTCGAAATTCATCGAATCAATGTTGTATATTGAGAAACGCAATTGAACAGCTGCCTCTGTATCATTTCTTAGATTTAAATTTTCACCCGATTCAATTGTTCTTTGAAGCTTAGAAAAACCGCATTCATTCCAAACCAACTCAGTAACGCCCAAAGCTTCCGCCGTGTTTGAATTGTACGTTTCACCATTTGGACGACTGCAACTATCTAGAAGGCTTTCTTCGACAAGCAATGCTGACGCTATTGATTCAACCGGAAATCCGCCCGGCTGCCCATGAGGTAGAATTTTTACACCGGTCCAGCGCGAAAGATTCTGAGTCATTCCTGCTATCTCCCCAGACCAACGAGCGTAGACCGGGATCAACAGAAGTGCCCTCAAAACAAAAAAAGCCAAACACCCCGCAAACAACCATCTTGCGTTTAGCTTGATATCACGACCTCTAAGCAACAGAAACATAGCCACAAGAAAGTGGAAGCTAGGTACAAGAATTGAGAACCATGAAGATTTTAAATTTCCTTCTGCCATCAAGGTCCAAACAAAAGCTCCATCTACGACAGAATTTAATAAAAAAGCCCCCAACAAGGCACTTCCAAACATTCCCAAAAGATAATTTGCCCTGAACCAAAGGATAAAACTGATGAGTACAATTAAGCTTGGACTCACATATGACATGCTCAAGCGCACATCACCTGCTAGCCAAAAACTCAACATGACTTCCAGGATAAGACAGACAAAAAGAGCCGTTAGGGGCCACTGCCTCAGCTTATCTAAATATGAAGAATTTTTTTCAAAACTTTGTACTGTCACCATTACTGAGTAGCCGACTCCAAAGCAGCAAGCGTGTCACACGTTTGAGGGCCCGAGACTTCATCCCCAACAAACGACAGACCGGATGCCCCAGAGACTCCCTTAAGCAACCAATTTGATCCCATAGAATGTCCAAGTATGCGATCACTGACCACCCATTGCTCCATAGGAATTTCTGCACCTTCGGGCAGCTCAAACAAGGTTTTGATCGACCGTCGCAATGCCTTCTGGAATGACGCAACTAGTTTTGGATCCGACAATAAATCCTGATGAACATGTGTCAGCGTTCTAAGCGTCACACGATTTTCATCACGGACAAGTGCGCCTAGCATCAAATAAAATTTTCCTTCAAAACGAGTAGGCACACCAAACAAAGCATTTTCCGGGAACCCTTCAGTCCAAATCGGCTGCACTCCTTTTGCAAACTCTAAATCGAATGCAATTCCACCGCGAAAATCTGCGGCATCCATTTGATATCTGGGATTCGCAACCAAATATTCTTGAGCCTCTTGTTTTCCAAAAGCATTTTGGAATGGCTTCAAGCCCGCAGCCCAAACAACTTTGGGCGTAAAATAGATGGCATCAGGAGATCTCAACTCCCAATGAGTCTCAGCACCATCTTCAGAACCCTCTGATGGTTTTGAAGGAGCAAGAAAATTAACTGGAGATTGTAATTTGGTCTCTAGATTTTCCCAGGATTCGTCAACACTCAAGTTAACGTCCATCAAAACCGTCTTCAAACTAACGCTCAAAGGAGTCCACTGAGGCAATACAGCCACCCAGTCTTTGGCCTGCCAATTGACTTGATCAAAGTCGACCCACTCCCTTTCCCATCGAACTTTCAATGGATCCAGAAAGTTGCTGGTCACTATGGCAAACGATTGAGAAGCATCAACATCAAGTAGGTGCAAAGCACTCTTTGAGCGTCCACCAAAACTAGGTGCGGCTTCCAACAAAACAACTTTGGCATCGTCACCCAACTGTTTTTTAACAGCACCCAAGGCAGCCATTCCAGCGGGCCCCCCACCAACGACGACACAATCAACTTGAAGTTCAGGAACTTTTTTTTCTTTTTTCATCTTAAATTTAACAAGTCAGCCTTCAACAAATCTTTATCGATCGCCGGAGACATAATCTTTTGTCCTTCCAAATTAGAAACTTCCGCCTTCAAAAAATCTTTATCTTTTTTCAAAGCATTCCAAACATCTGAATATCTAGCACCCGCACGTTTCTCGAAAGCAAGCCGCCCACTTTGATTGTACAAATCCATCAACCCCAAAACTCTCAGCAGTTCTCGAGAGTACTCAGCCATTTTTGATCGAACCTCAGGGTAATACGTCAGAGCCGCTCCCTCATTAAACTTCAAAGCCGTTTTATCGAAGGCCTCATTCCACTCAACCTTAGACTTATTCCAAGCCGCTCGACGTGCTTTGCCTTTCAAAGCAAATTTTGCACTGTTTTGCCGTAAGGCTTCGTACAAAGACTCAAAAGAGCGGAACGCCTCCTCAAGTTTTTGCAACTCCTTCGATGCCGCCATCAAATAAGTGTTTTGCAGATCTTTTTGAGCCACCGCCAACTCAGGACCAGTCGGAAACTCTCCAACTTTAAACGAGACTTCTCCTAAAAACTTTCCGTCTGCCTGAACCATGACTCGATAAACTCCTACAGGTAGCGCCATACCTTTCAGACTCAACGGACCGGCCGCAAAATATCCATCAATCACAGGAACGCTTAGCCACCATACTTTTGGTTCACTCATTAGATTCTCAGCAAGATCTGGGAAAATGACCAAATGCACAGCCTGAGCCTCAACCAATCCAGAAAGAGCACCGGTCAAGATGGGTCGGTCTGGAGAAAATATTTCTGACGACAATCGGAATGGAACGCCCTTAGGGTCCTTACTGCTACGAAGTGCAAAAAGTTCTGCCCAAATCAAACCCGCCTTATTTTCCTGAGCAACATTCTCCGTAGTCTTACCCAAACCACCATCTGCTTCTTTCGTCGCGATGCCTGCATCCTCAGAGGAGAACTCACTTGGCTCTCCTAAGATAAATTTCATAAATTCAGGACGGCCCGGGCTCGTGACTGACATGTAATCCACAAAGACACCTGCCACCGCCAAAAGAACAAAGCCCATAAAACCCCAGCGAAGCCACTTCAATCCCTTTGACCCTTTTGGTTTTTCTTGCGAAGTGCCACTTGAAACTTCTCTCAAGAATTCTGGAGTTTCTTTTTCGGGATCACCAGCACCTAAAGTTTCAACAGACAGACCTTTGTGAGAGTGAAGATCAGCAATCGATGCATCATCCGGCATTTCAGGATAGTCGGTCGCCTCACTTACTCCACCTTGTTCCAGGAACTCCTGCTCTTCTGCAAGTTCATCTCCACCACCCATCGCACCAAATGAACCGATAGTTTGGGCCGGAGTAGATTGGTCTGGAGTTAAAACCTGCGATTGGCTTCCGTCATCGGTAAAAATTTTAACTTCTTCGATGGCAGTCCAATCAGACATACCTTCCGTGAAGACAAAGGCTGATGAATCTAACTCTCCACCCTCTAGTCGACTCTTCAACTGGGACTCGAGAACCGGTCCCATTTCTTTTTCGTTGTGATAAACGTACCACTCTCTGTTTTCGTCAGGCGTCATATAGGCCCAATATAAACTCAAAAAGGCCCCGTTTGCGAGCCTTCAACTAGAGAAAATTGATTAGGAAAATTGAAAATTACGCAGCTTGAGAGGCTTTTTTATCAGCTTCAAGCTCGTCAGCGTACTTGTAGCTATGGCCAATCGATTCCCAGATCTTGCCCTCTACGAAGACTTCAAAGAATCGACGATCGAGTTTTCCGCCGTCAACCATGCTTTCAATAATTGAGAGTGTCTTTTCGATACTCAAAGCAGGCTTGTAAGCTCGATCGCTAGCCGCAAGAGCATCAAAGATATCACAGACAGTCATAATTCGAGAACGCAATGGAATCTCTTCTCCAACCAATTTACGAGGATATCCTGTCCCATCTAGCAGCTCATGGTGAGAGTAAGCGATTTCTGGGATGTCCTTGAGGTCTTCCCCCCAGGGAATCCTTCGCAGGAATTCCCAACTTCTCGTAACGTGAGACTCAATTTCATCTCGCTCTTCAGGAGTTAGACAGCCTCGCTTAATGCTAAGAGCCTCTATTTCCTCATCCTTCAAAAGGCACTCTTTTTCACCAAGAGCATTTTTAAATTCCAGCTGAGCTAATCTTACAAGCTGGCTACCGGCCTCTTCGTCAAGCACCGTTGGCTTGGCCAAGTTACAAATATCCGTCCAAGCTTTCTCCAGGACTTCACGACTTTGCTCTATGCGATGAGCATACTTTTGAAGCGACACCTCATCCAGCAAACCTTCTTTGGCCTGGTCAAGTAGCCTTTGAGTCCCTTCTCGTTCAGCTACAATCTGAAATTCTCGCATGCGGCCTTGAATTTCCAACTGCTGAATGGGCGTTAACTTCTTCTCTTTTTGAAGTGTAGCCTCTCGAACTGAGATCTTTCCAAAGTCATGAAGATATCCAGCCCAGAGTAATTCTTTAATTTCTAAATCTGAAAACTGAATTTCGCCCAGGTCCACTCTCGACGATTCACTAATGGCTTTCGCCAAGTTACAGGTCAAGTTAGCAACCCGATCAGAGTGACCTCGGGTTCCTGGGTCACGAGCATCAATAGCCACGACTGAGGCCTTCACAAACGATTCAAAAATATTCTCGATTTCGGCATACAAGCTTTGATTCTCAATACTAGCGGCCGCTACAGCTGCAAAGCTCTCCATAAGCTCCAAATCATCACGATCAAAGCTAGGCATAGAAGCGATCATTTCTTCGTTGTTGATCGGCCACTGCTGCTCACTATCTTCTTTTTTATTTAAAAGTTGAATGACACCTAGAACTGTTCCCTTTGTACTTATTAGGGGAACGATGATTGCAGAACGCGTTCGGTATCCGATACTTGTATCGAGTACCGGGTCAAAATCAACACCTTCAAGATGCTCAGGAATTTCGTAAACATCCTTGATGAACAAAGATTGTCCTCGAGAGAAAACAAAAGTTGCCAAACCTGGACGATCCATCGGGATTTTTATCTTTTGAAAGTCATAGTGAATGCTATCGTTGATAGCGACTTCAAAGGACAACATGTCACCCGGCGCCTTCAAGAACAAGGAACCCGCATCACAATGAAGCAAGTCCATTGCATATCTAACCGTCTTGTGAAGAAGAGCTTTCGAGCTCTGCTGAGACATCAATTGCACAGACACCCGCTGCAGTGCCTGCAAACGGCGCGAGATCATATCGTAATCTTTTTTCTGAATGGTCACACAGTCTTTTCGTCAGAACTGATTGATATCTTGAAGATAAATTTGGCCAAAATTTAGGCGGCCACCACAGCAGCGTCAATGAACAAAAATAGCTTAAAATCAGACACTTAAGATATTTCGATTTTAGTGCCTACCCAATCAAGTCATCGTCGGAGCCATCATACCCCTTCACAGGAAAACCGCAGTCCTCAACCCATGGAATGACCTTCTCATCTTCTCCACGCAAACAATAAACGTGAGTAAATTGATTGCGCCTCACATAATCACTCTTCAAAAGAAGTGAATGTGTCTCAACAGGAACCACTTTTTTTCTGTCTTCCAAGTAGACGGGATAATCTCCGCGCTTACCTTTAGTTAGAAAGTTCACACAATCTCGCCACCAAAGTTTCGGGACTTCGCCTTGGCCCTTCTTCGAACTGCTCACTCTGTTCTTGTTTTTCAATGACGGATACCAAGCCGTCGTTCCAGAAGAACGCTCATAAGGCTTAATGAATTTTTGAAAAGAAGTCCGATCTTCTTGCCTTGCCGTAAACAAATGTTTCAAAGGTTTTCGATCGCGGATGCACGCAGCCCACTTCGATGAGCGATCCTCCAGAATACGTCCCAAAAGCCATTCATCAGACCAGGTTACATACGCATCTAAGTCAGGAGCGATTTGGAAATCTTGTGACTCAGCAAGAGCATTTTCCAAGACAATATCAAAGCCCACCACAGTTTTATGAGAATAGACCTGAAGGAACATATGGAATCTTGAGATAAGAAAATCTTCGAAAGCATGTAACGCTTTCCGGCGGATACAGACACAAAGCTGCGAAGGCTTCTGAGGATCTGGGCGCCAAACGACGTTATCCAAGAGCATTTCCTTGTCGTATTGTCCGTAAGGAACTCCTGTGTAATGGGAATCTCGAAGCAAGTAATCCATTCGATCAACATCAACTTCACCAGAAACTAGTGATTTCAAGACAGGGCGAACATTCCATTTTCCAGAGGGCCCGACCTTACACATTTCTTTAAAATCGTCTGTGGGCTCGATCCAGTCCGCGAGCAAACTGGCAATGTCTTGAGCCGGAAGTCCACCAATGTACCCGTGGTCATCCGCCATTTTTGCGAGGATCACCAAAGTGAAATCCTCGTGGTAGGTGCGTTCATTGAGCCATTTTTCCCGACTAGGAATGCCCTTTTCTTTGATCCAGTGATTGGGCAATTCACTGTGTTCTAGAATTTCTTTCCTCAGAGGATGAATCGGTTTTCCCGCAGAGGTCACCCCCTCAAGGCTATGAGAAAAAGGGCCGTGTCCCACATCATGCAAAAGCGCTGTCAGTCTAACGAGTCTTCTGAAATAATCGGCCTGGTCGGGAGTGATCGCACGAGGTCCGTAGGTCGCATTAAAATCATCCAGAATGTGGCCCAGAGCTTGGGATGACAAATGCATCGCACCAATGCTGTGAGAAAATCTATCGTGAGTGGCTCCTGGAAAAACGAGATGCAAGAATGCCGTTTGCTTGATTCTTCTCAGACGCTGAAAGAGAGGATGATCAATCACCTTTCTTTCGTCCCAGGAAACGGGGATCGTATGATGAACGGGGTCTCTTAGTAAGTGCATGCTCGTTGTTTCCCATAACCCTATCGGCAGATGAAAGCAAAATATTTCGCGATCTTAGCCCCACGTTGATGAATAGTTTAATTTTAAACTGTGCGCGGTAAAAAGTGGAAAGCCCTAAAAGCCACGTTATAACACCTCAATGATTCTAAATATTTGATTTGCGCTCAAGACTATCGGGGTGAATTGCAAGTGCCAACTTGCAAGAGGGGGGCGGAGCGCCCCCTGTCTTGAGAAGTAAATCAAATATTTAGAATCATTGAGGTGTGGTGACCAGGTGGCTTTTCCACTTTTTACCGCGCACAGTTTAAATTTTGGTTAGTTGAGTTAAGTGCTTAATATCTGGATAACTCATAACATTGACTCTTACGTTAAGGTTAGGGTATAGTTAGAGTATGTCAGAAGCCAGAGATACCCAACTAAGCAGCGCCGCAAATGCGAGCCGCCAACAGGTGAGCTCACGTTTTACGGAGACTATAAGCATTGGTCAACTCGCAAAGCTTGCGAACGTGTCCAATCGCACGGTTCGCTATTACGAAGAACTCGGTCTCATTGTGCCTCAACACCGTGGAAGTAACAGATATCGTTATTATGATGAATCCCATGTAGACCGCCTTCGGTTGATCAAGATGCTTCAAGAATCAGGCTTCGCACTCAAAGAGATCGTCGCCGCCCTCAATCCGATCTTGGACCCAAAGGGCAATATCACGTATTCAGGCCTCGAAATGTCGAGGAAGATCTTCAAATCCCTTAAAGATCATCAGGCAAGACTCAGACGTAAACAGAGCGAGCTCGAGCAAACACTTGATGCTATAGACCTTACTATGAAAGAGTTGAGCGATTGCTTCCAATGCGCTAACTCTCACGACATTAAAAATTGCGCAAACTGCTCTTCAGGCCCGGCGGAAATCGTCAACTTAGGTCGCCGAGTCGCTGCAGTTCATTCACCTAAGAAGGCGGACTAAAAGATGAAAGTTAAAACACCAGTTTATCTCGACAACAATGCGACAACAGCCGTTGACCCGCGGGTGCTTGAGAAAATGCTTCCCTACTTCACCCAGAATTTCGGAAACGCCGCCAGTCGTAATCATGAATACGGTTGGACCGCCGAAGCTGCGGTTGAAGAAGCTCGCGAAGAAATTGGGAAAACCATTGGTGCTAGCGCTAAAGAGATCATTATCACCAGCGGAGCCACGGAATCCAATAACATTGCCATTCTTGGTGCTGCTGAAATGTACAAATCCAAGGGCAACCACATCATCACTTGCGTGACAGAGCACAAAGCAGTTCTCGATCCATGCAAACACCTGGAAGAATCTGGACATGATGTGACTTGGCTCAAAGTTGACAAAGACGGGCTCATTGACCTTGCTGAACTTGAGAGCTCCATCACAGACAAAACGATCTTGATCACCATCATGCATGGGAACAATGAGATTGGAACTTTACAACCCATCGACAAAATCGGAGCGATTGCGAAGAAACACAATGTTCTCTTCCATACCGATGCGACTCAAACAGTTGGAAAACTTCCTATCGACGTTGAAAAGATGGGCATTGATTTGCTCTCCATGTCTGCTCATAAAATGTACGGACCTAAAGGTGTTGGCGGGCTTTATGTCAGAAGACGTAACCCGCGCGTTCGCCTGAGCCCTGTCATCTACGGCGGAGGACACGAACGTGGCATGCGTTCTGGAACCCTCAACGTTCCGGGGATTGTAGGTTTCGGCGAAGCTTGTCGAATTGCGAGAGAAGAAATGGAGACTGAAATCCCAAGGCAACTCGCACTTCGTGAAAAACTCTGGAAAGGCCTCTGCAAACACCTAGACGCTCTCTACATCAATGGCCATGAGTCGCAAAGACTTCCAGGAAGCTTGAACGTAAGTTTCGCCTTCGTTGAAGGTGAATCGCTTTTGATGGGCGTGAAAGATATCGCTGTGAGTTCAGGCTCAGCCTGTACAAGCGCTAGTCTTGAACCAAGTTATGTTTTGAAAGCGCTTGGCGTTGGCGAGGACCTCGCACACACCTCGATCCGCTTTGGAATCGGCCGCTTCACGACCGAAGATGAAATTGACTACGTTATTGAACGTTTTGCCAAAGAGGCAGGACGACTACGAGAATTATCACCGCTGTACGAAATGTTTAAAGAAGGCATCGACTTCAATACAGTGCAATGGACCGGGCATTAACCAAGAGCATTAGTGCCAAGAAAGAAATTGGAGATAAAAGAATATGGCTTATAGCAAAAAAGTAATCGACCACTACGAAAACCCTCGCAACGTTGGCTCCATGGACAAAGCCGCTAAGAACGTAGGAACCGGAATTGTTGGCGCCCCAGAATGTGGTGACGTGATGAAACTTCAGATCCAAGTCGACGACGCTGGAATGATCGCTGACGCAAAATTCAAAACTTTTGGATGTGGCTCTGCCATTGCCTCTAGCTCACTCGCAACAGAGTGGCTCAAAGGCAAGAGTGTTGAAGAAGCGATGAAGATTTCCAACACGGCAATCGTAGAAGAGCTCTCACTTCCTCCTGTAAAAATTCACTGCTCTGTTTTGGCTGAAGATGCCATCAAGGCAGCGATCAAAGATTACCAAGGGAAAAAAGACTCATGAGCGAAAACACCACCTCCCCTTCAAACAGCAGCCCTGATAGCCAAAGCTCCAATTCCGGCGCCAATGCTTCCGCAAAGTTTCCGATCTCAATGACGGAGAAAGCTGCCGCTCAAATCAAAATGATTCAAGAGCGCGAAGATACTGTTCATAAGTATCTGAGAGTTTCTGTTGTGGGCGGTGGCTGTTCAGGTCTTTCTTACAAATTGAGTTTCGAAGAAGCCCCTGGCGAAAAGGACCGAGTCGAAGAATTCTTTGGAATCAAAATGTTAGCCGACCCTAAAAGCTTATTGTTCCTCAAGGGAACGGAACTTGATTTCACCGACGGGCTTGATGGACAAGGTTTCGTTTTCCAAAATCCAAATGCCAAACAATCTTGCGGATGTGGATCTAGTTTTTCAGCCTAGTCTTTTCATTTCTTAAACGTTCCTATGAAAATTTCCACTCCAAGCCATTTTTTCACTTTAGGCTGTGAGCCTTTTTGGTCCCTAAACCGAGATGACGAAGCCCTTCTAAAGGCGCACGTTATAAAACTTGGCCGCAGATTCCATCCAGATTTATTGGGGCTTGATGCGAGTGACGAAGAGCGCGAAAAAGCAGAAGCTCAATCATCTGCTATAAACTCAGCTTTTTTAAAATTACGAGATCAGGAAACTCGATGTGATTACATCATGAACGAAGCAGAAGCCCATGATCCTGCACAATTCAGCCTCAAATCGAAAGTAGCCCTACCTCTAGAATTGTCCATGACTTATTTCGAACTGCAAGACAGCATTGTTGAGGGAAACATTTCAGAAGGCGTGCGCAATGAAATCAACGATTTTTCAGCACAACTTAGATCGATCTTTGAAGAAGAAAAGCTGAAGCTCAACAAGGCACTCACTCGAATGCAAACTCCGCTCACTCTAAATGATTCCCCATCAAAAAACTGGGACCTTGACCTTGAGGGACTGAAGCACATAGCCGAGATACGAGGCCTTCAAAAATATCTCGACCGAATACTCATTGACATTCGTAAGTACCAATAGGAACTTAGCTTCGTGCCCATTCAAATCGACCTAGGAAATTCATCCAAGAAATCTGAAAAGCCTGTCCGCAAAGGACCTATTTTAGGCATCGACCTTGGGACCACAAACAGCCTTGTGTCAGCCCTCAAAGATTCCAAAGTTCAAGTCCTTGAGTCAGAGGCCGGCGAACGCATTCTATCAAGCGTGGCGCTACTCAATGCCGAAGGCAAAGTGGAATCTGTCGGTGAAAACGCCAAGTCTCAGAAATCTACCCGCCATGAAGATGTGCTGTTTTCAGTGAAACGATTGATGGGCCGCTCCCTAAAAGATCTTAGTGCTGAATTGGGCGACATCCCTTATCAACTAGAAGACGATGAACTCGGCGCTCAAGTACGCATCAAAACAGGCGGCAAGAGCGTTTCTCCCGTTGAAATTTCTGCTGAATTTCTCAAAGAATTAAAAGCTCGTGCAGAGAAGTCAGTAGGCGAAGAGTGCAATCAAGCCATCATCACCGTTCCAGCTTATTTTGACGATGCCCAGCGAAGCGCCACAAAAGCTGCGGGGCGCCTCGCTGGACTTCAAGTCTTACGCGTGATCAACGAGCCCACTGCCGCCGCCCTTGCCTATGGCTGGTCCAATGATAAACCAGGCACTGTCGCCATATTCGATCTTGGTGGCGGGACATTCGATATTTCAATTTTAAAAATTGAATCCAACACTTTCGAAGTTCTGTCCACCGCTGGCGACACCAGACTTGGTGGTGACGATCTCGATCGAGCTCTTGCAACCTGGGCCGAGAACCAACTCACTGCTGACCATGCTCTAAGAAAGATCGACCCCTCACAACTTCGCGCTTTATTGCTAGTTGAAGCTGAACGAGTCAAAATAGAATTATCCTCCAAGCAAAGTGCTCAATTTAAAATTGAATTTACTGGCGCCACACTTTCTCTAGAAATTGATCGAGCCACAGCTGAAAAGCAGTGGAGCGGACTCATGAACAAAACCCTAGAATGCTGTTCAAGAGCTATCGAAGACGCCAGGCTAAAAGTCGACGATATTAACGACGTCTTACTGGTTGGTGGATCCACCAGGGTTCCTTATGTGAAAGCCAAAGTTTCAGAATTTTTCGGCAAGACGGCGAATGACTCCCTCAATCCGGATGAAGTTGTGAGCCTGGGTGCAGCTTTGCAGGGAGAAATCCTCTCCGGTCGCGGGGAAGATCGTCTTCTTATGGACGTCGTTCCCCTGAGCCTCGGTATTGAAACCGTCGGAGGAGCCGTGAGCAAACTCATCCACAGAAACTCTACTCTCCCTGTTGAAGCGAGAGAGATGTACACCAATCACGCACCCGAGCAAAATGCCTTCGACCTGCACATCCTCCAAGGAGAACGAGAATTAGTCAAAGACAACCGCTCACTTGCGAGATTCAAACTTCGAGGACTTGCCCCAGCACCTGCGGGCTATCACAGGATCGAAGTTCTCTTTAGAATCGACGCCAATGGAATCCTCAATGTAAGAGCGAAAGATCTTCGCTCCGAAAAAACCCACGAGATCGAAGTTCGCCCTAGCTTTGGCATAACGGATGATGAATTGATGGGCATGCTTGAGAGTGCCTATGAGAACGCTGAGGGCGACATGTCGGCGAGGCAGCTTGTCGACCTGAAGGTCGAGGCGGAAGGCGTTGTCCGTGCCGCCACACTGACCATTGAGAACGTCAAGGACAAGGTTTCTGGTGAAGAGCTAGCCGAGTTTAAGGCCCGCCTCGTGGACCTCAAAAATGCTTTGAATTCAAACTCCTGGAAACAACTCAGAGAGGCCATGGACGAAATCGAGGCCTCCGGCAAAGACATCGCCGAGATGCAGATGAACACGGCCATTTCAGGGGCCTTGAAGAACAAAAATACGAACGATGTTTAGCTCCAAACAAGCATTGCTAAAATTTGAATATACCGTAAATATTAAAAAAGTTTAATCGCAAAATAACTATAGAATCTCCACAAACTGTCGATGCTTCCCCTATGCTTGGGCAACTTCAACTTTCAATACTTCCGGGACAGATTCAAAATCCATTACCTCTAAAGCAACAACACCTTTACGAGCAAACCTATAGTCATTGGAAACAAATCTGGACCGAGGTATTCCAAAAAGCTGGCGGCTTAAGTTGTTTAGATCCACACAACTTTTTGAGACAAAGCATCATCTGCGTTTTACACAAGGAAGGGGAAGTAGCTGCTATCTGCACTGGGACTATTTTTGATCTGAGTTCCCAGATATGGAATGACCACCACTACCTCAAGCCATTCCCCGAAAGCACCATGCAGCAGCTAAGAAACACTGGTCACAACCATGTAATGAGCGGCGAATACCTCAGCGTATCAAGAAATTTTAGGCGCGCCTTCTCACGAATCTCATTGGCAGAAATCATGATTGGACTTGTGCTAAAATGCTACGAATCTCTCGAGCTAGATGCCATATTCAACACGACGGTCAAAGAAGTCAAAACCGACAAAATGTGCAAGAAATTTGGCTTTCAGGAAATTGGAAGCTACCAAAAATATGGCCTGAACTGCGCGCTACTCATGAACAATTTTTCCACCCTTAGTGGGCATCCGGACCCCGAAACCCAAGCCCTTATTCAACAGTTGTTTGCAAGTGCCAGCAACTTCACCACATTCCATCAATTCAATAATCACCGTACATTAAAAGCTGCTTAGGAGGAACTATGAACATCACAGAATTCAAAGAACATTATGAAACTGCCCAAACAAAGGTGGATCCTTTTTTTGAATCCTTTAACTGGGGGGACCAAGAAACTTACATCAACTGGCTAGCGAGCACTTACGAATACGCCGTACAATCAACTCGAATTCTTGCCCTAACTGCTGGATTTTTTCCAAAAACAATGACGGCTTATTCCAACCGATTCATCGCTCACGCAGCCGAAGAAAAAAACCATGACAAACTCATCGAATCCGACGCCAAAAGCTTTGGAATTGATATTAGTCAACTTAAGCCAAGCCCCGTTGCCGAAGCTTTTCATAAATCTCTTTACTATTGGATTTTCAACGGTCAACCACTCGCTATTTTTGGATGGATTTTAGCCCTCGAAGGCATCGCAGTGAGACACGGGAAACCGGCCTACGCAAAAGCTGAAAAAGCATTCGGGAAAAAGGGAACACTTTTCTTAAAAGTTCATGCCGAAGAAGACGAAGATCATCTCACCAAAGCTTTTGAGTCTATTTCCGAGCTAAAAAGCGATGAACTAGAACAAGTAGCTCAAGGTTTTGACCTTTACCTCAGCCTTTACCAGCAAATGCTTGAAACGGCGCAATCACACTCTGGGCTCCGTTCAAACGCAGCATAAAAGACGAAGGTTAGGTCCAGTCCAAACTTAAATGGAAAGTTCGCGAGATGGATCTAGCCCAGTTCTTTTTCCAATGATCTGTACCTTTGAAACAACTAAATAGCCCGCAAGCTGCTTATCTCTCGTGGTCAACCTCGCAAGCGTGTGGAAATGTGCATCTAAAATATAGTTTTGAGTCGACATGGTTTCTTCAAGGCGATGAGCACTCACTCCAGAAGAAACAACGCTTGGCCCCGACTCCAACAGAAGAGCCCCTATGCGAGATATACAGGCCTGGGTCATCTCAGGAGATCTCAGATATCTTTGAGGCCAAGGAATACAGAATATCTCCTCTAAAGTATAGGAGCAGATTTTCATGAAGTTAATATTCCGCCATATTTGAACATGGTTTAAGTCGTATGCCTCAATCGTGTCGCCTGGACCAATATTTGAAAAAAGATCCGAAGGGGGTAATACACCAAGTACATTCAAAATACTCCACAAACCGTTTGCACTCACGCCCCCCATAACTGTTAAATTGCGGGCTTCAACCTCCAAGCTAGCCAAGTAATTTTTTGCATGCATCAATGCAACTTTTTTATCTGGTGTTTCCAAACGAGAAAAATGAGGGAATTCTATCCCGATCGAAGGTCGAACGTGTACTTCACATTCATTCAGTATCTGAGAAATCTTCTCACAGGTCTCTGAGAATTCTCCCACTATATCTGCCGCTATGTTGTGGTTCCGTAACATTGGACGAAGGGTAGCTTTCCGCACCCCCAAGAGTCAACCATTTCGCCTTAACTAGCCCTCATGATTAAGAAAATTTACCCCCCTCATTGCGGATCGTACTTGAATCTTCCATGATTTTCTAGAAAGCTAAAGTCATGGAAGATCTTCGTTTCGAAAAAATTGGGCATTATTTTAAGCAGATACGACTCGACCAAGGTCTGACCCAATCTCAACTAGCAAATCTTCTAGGTTTTAAGTCAGCCCAAATCGTGTCCAACTGGGAACGCGGCCAATGCGCGCCCCCAACAAATAGCATTGGAGAGCTAATTCAACACTTCAACTTAGACATGAATGAAGTCTTAGATATGATCACCGCAGCCAATCGAGACTACCTCCAACAAGAGTTCAAACGAGCCAGGAAAAAGAAGTCCGCTTCCTAAAAATATAATTAGCAGCGCCAAATAAATATCTTTTGTTTATAAACATATTATGTTTATATTACGACATGAATGACGTGACCCTCACCGCCACCGAACTTGAATTGGACTCTGTGGCTTTTCGCTTACGCTATGCCGGTGAACAGAGCCCTGAATTAACTTCAATTGAATTCAGAATCCTAGCCCTCTTCCAACTCATGGGTTATGCCCCTCTGTCCAAAGAAGTGATCCAGAAGCGCGTTTGGGGCAGAGTCCAATCCAGAGACAAGACTCTAAACGTCCACTTTACCTATTTGAGAAAAAAACTAGCACCTGTAGGCCTCACGGTTACTTATTTGAAGCCAGGAAACTTTGTCATCTCAACACAAGCTCCCGCCCTAGACACAATCGAAGGCTGACTCTCTCAATTGGAACTGTATTTTTCCTCGTAATCTGGACTTTTTAGTCCTGAATAGGCATGCTAAGCTCCTGATATGGCTGAAATTTCAAATCCGGCAATTCCTGGTCTCATGAACCCTGCAGTAGCAACAGGAGAAAATTTTCTTCTGACTCAGCTCGACAACGTTGTGAACTGGGGTCGTAAAAATTCGCTTTGGCCGATGACCTTCGGACTCGCTTGCTGCGCGATTGAAATGATGGCGACTGGTGCTTCTAGTTATGACCTCGAAAGATTTGGATGCGGAGTTTTCCGTGCCACCCCAAGACAATCTGATTTCATGATTGTTGCGGGAACAGTCACGTTAAAAATGGCTTCACGCGTGAAGCTTCTCTACGATCAGATGCCTGATCCTAAATGGGTTATTGCCATGGGATCTTGCGCAACCAAAGGTGGACCCTACTGGAAAGAAGGCTACAACGTTTTAAAAGGTGTAGACCGAGTTGTGCCTGTGGATGTTTATGTTCCAGGTTGCCCGCCAAGACCAGAAGCTTTGATCGACGGACTCATTAAGCTACAACAAAAAGTTGCAGTATCACGACCAACTCGTGGTGATCACGCAGGCCCCTTCGGAAGAAGAGGCCGTCAGGTGGGACAACCCAACGAAAAACTTGGTGTTGACGAACACGGCATGGCCAAAGCCTCAGAACAAGAATCTGAAACCGCCTAATGTCTAGCCGCTTCCGCAAACTTGAATCTCGCCAGTGGGTGCCCAATCCCGTTGAAGACGTCATTGCGATCTTCAAAGACCCCAATGTCCTAAGTGAGATGGCCCCACCCCACATGCACGCCACCATTGAATGTGACGGCCCTACCCGCAACGAGGCACAAGTCATCATCCGCATGAAGGCCTACGGAATTGTTCCACTAAAGTGGCTATCAAAGATCAGTGACGTTGAGGAAAGTGAAACTCACTTCAAGTTCGTGGACATTCAAATCTCTGGCCCATTTGCACATTGGAAACACACCCATGTGATCAGAAAAGCTGACGGAGACTTCCATGGGCGCAGTGGTCAAGACGTGCATATCGACCAACCCGGCACTTGGGTCGAAGACAGTGTGGAATATAAAATGCCCTTTTCCACAATCGGAAGCATTGCTCATAAGTTATTTGCCAGGTCACAGCTCGAATCGATGTTTGCGTTTCGCAAGAAAGTACTGGTTGAAATACTTGCGAGAAATTCTGAATCGTCAAAAACAGATCTTGCCGAAGGCGCTCCGCAAACCGAAACTTAAGCTTCTTGAATCAATTCGTTTGCGCCTAGGTATTCTCTAATCGACGTCGTCTTCAAACCAACGCCAGCCATTCGTATAAAACCTGCTCCCTCACTAAATCCGTAAACTTTCGTTTTCGAGCTAAGCGTTGATCTCGTCTGATAAAAATTCTGCGGAGTGAGAGTATAAAGCTCAAAAGTTTTTTTGCCTTCGGCCGAACGATCCTGCTTCAGATACTCCATTCCCCAGAATTGGCCGAAATCGTTAGTCGAGAGCTCCTCAAAAATCTTCTCCAGAAAATAGTCCGAAATCTCAGCCACAACCGGAATGCTGAGCTCCTGATACTCTTCGTCGTAGTTTTTAAAGGCCTGCAAGTTGATCGGCGGCAGCTCAAACTTTGGCTCAGGCCAAAGATCATCCTCAAAAACTCGCAGACGCTTACCAAAATCAAGCCCCTCAGGACCAATCCATGGCAGGGCCTCATTTTTATGGAAGGCACTTCTAGCAATCACCACAGAAGAAAGAGTCGCCCTCGCCAGCTCCTCGTAAAGATCTGAATAGTGCTTATTGAGGAGCTCACCCTCCTCCAAAAGTACGGCTGTGAAGCTAGGATTCCAGTCCTTGTGTTTGGAAAGCCAAGATTCGAGCTCGATGTCTTGGCAGAGGAGATGGCTAGGCCACTCCACCTGAATCACGCCCTCGGCCTGCTCCTCTATGATCTTCTCAATCTGGCTCACCATAGACTCAAAGGTCTGATCGGAGTCCGTGAAACACAAACTCTGGAGTAGCTGGACGGGGGCGAGTTCGGCGGAGCGCATCATCCACCGTCTCTGCCCGCTCAAAGGAGCGCCCCACACAAAACTTAGCTCTTTTTCAGTCATAGCAAACTTTACCCTACTCGATATTCAGGCTATATCTCAATGTTCCTAGTGGAGCAATCCCGGGAACGCCATGACATCACAAGTGTCGCATCTCACGGAGAGATGGCCGAGTGGCTTAAGGCACACCCTTGCTAAGGGTGCGTAGGAGTAATCCTACCGAGAGTTCGAATCTCTCTCTCTCCGCCATTATTAGGAAGCTGAAAAGGGGTTCTACGGTTCTACGGTTCTAC
>CAZXHL010000009.1:0-50203 GCA_964640545.1 uncultured Bacteriovorax sp.
CATGGCCTTCCACTTAATCGGCACACCTGCCTTTGGATTCTTTAGAGCGTTCACCACACGTTCTCGTCCGTAGCGAGAAGCAGAAAATACAGTAAGGATCTTTGAATCATTTAGCGATTCACAAAACACCAAGGAGTTTTCAACTTTCAAAAACTCTAAATTGGGAGTTCCATTTTCTCTATCGGTTGCCCCATTAAGTACAAATTCTGCAACCTGAATTTTTTTACGCACTCTCGATTGTGGAAAGTAAGCGTGGCGCTGCTCCTTCGATAGCTGCTCAGGAAGAACATCAATGACCTCCAAATGCCTGTGGTTCTGAGAGTCCGGCAGGAATACTGATTCCTCCACCTGCAAATGTCCACCAGCCTGTACGAAACAAGTCTTTAACTCATTCCGTAGAAGCTCAAGATCCACCCAGCGATCCACATTTTGAGAGTGGTCAAAACTCCCAGATAACTTCGTTGACCCTAGTCGCCCCCATGTCTGCAACTTTGGGGCCTCTTCGAGAAAAAAATAAGGCCGCCTATACGTCCGGTAAAGTTTGCGAATCAACTCACAGCTTGACTTTGAGAGCCGAACGGGGCGCGAGCGCATTTCTCCAAACTTTGGTCTAGGCACCGGTGCCACACATTCAATCTCATACCCAGCCTCCAAAAGCTTCGTTCCTAGGTAAAAAATTGCGGGAGTATTCCCGTAAAGCTTGATCTTATTTCGCACTGACTCATAGTTTAAGTCGCGAAGGGCTCATCTCGCAAATTTTCGCCAAATAATTAACGCAATTTAGCAGATAGCTTGAATTTTCGATGACTTATTGAAACATGCACCGTATAAAAGCGGGGTATGAATATTGGAGTATTTGGACTTTCGGGATTTGTTGGTGGGCACCTAAAAGGTGGCCTTGAAAAAGCGGGCCACACGGTTGCGGGCCTTAGCCTTCGAAAAACGGGCTGGGAATCAAAACTCGAGAACTGCGAAGCCGTGATCAACTTGGCGGGCGAGCCCATTTTCGGCAAACGCTGGAACGTGGACGTAAAAGCTGAGATCTACAATTCCAGAGTTCACGGAACAGAAAAAATCGTCGCAGCTATGGGAAAAATTCATGCTGCAGACTCCTCAAAAGCCAAAACCTTCGTTTGTGCCTCGGCAGTTGGATTTTATGGCGCCAACGATTTTGAAAACCTGGACGAGACTAGTAGCGCCGGGAAAGACTTCCTTGCCTTTGTTTGCCGTGACTGGGAAGCTGCAGCTGAAACTGCGCAAATGCGCTACAAAATAAGAACTTCTATCGTCAGAACTGGAATTGTACTCGGTCCGGATGGTGGCGCTCTTCAGACGATGATGTATCCAATGGGTACGGAGCTAATCAGCCCTTTCAAACTAGGCCTGGGCGGTCCCATCAATTCCGGGAAGCAATGGATGTCGTGGATTCACGTTGATGACCTTTGCGGGATTTATCAACACGCCGTTGAGAATGAAACGGTATCTGGAGCCCTAAACGGAACTTCACCAAATCCAGTTCGAAACTTGAA
The DNA here is from genome assembly GCA_964640545.1 of uncultured Bacteriovorax sp. Taxonomy (GTDB): domain Bacteria; phylum Bdellovibrionota; class UBA2428; order UBA2428; family UBA2428; genus JBGSZX01. Next base: position 1,530 of record CAZXHL010000009.1, read on the forward strand.
TTTCACAAAAACTCTAGGCGCCGTTCTAAATCGTCCGACACCATTCCCGATTCCAGGCCCCGCTCTTTATTTGCGCTTCGGCGAATCGGCCAGCATTCTTACAACCGGTCAAAAAGTTTTACCCAAAGCGACTATGCAGTCAGGATTTCAGTTCAAATACGATTCACTCAATGACGCATTGGTGGATTGCCTAAAATAGCGTCAATCCATTTTGTTTCCATTTTGTTTTTTGAGACTCAAAACAACACCATAGCTTCAAGCTAAGTCATTCCAAATCTTTTTCGAAGATTTTTCTCGTCCTCTTCGGACAAGTTTAATTTCTTAGCGATCCACATCATTCTCTCTTGACTGCGCCCCACGGCATCCTGATCGATTGAGATATAGCCTTTTTTAAGATCAACAAAGGAGGTCTTAAGAAGTTCGATAGCCTCATTCAATATGCCGCCGATCACCTGCAATATTTGAGAAGACTTCACTTCACCAGCTCGATACCCTAAAAATTTAAACCCTTCTGAAAGCCTAGAAATATTCACAAAGAGAAGTCCCAAGTCTGAGGCCCCACTAAGCCCCATTGTCTTGGCGCAGCCCATGATTCCGTCAATTTTCTGTGCAGCAACCACAATGTCGTCAGGCGTTCCCTCGCCATCTTCAAGCGGAGCTATCAATTCTTCCGCTTCTTCCAAAATCGCCATGGATTCATCCGCAAAATCAACCAACAATTCTCTGTCCAAAAGCAACCACCTTCCTCTTACGCAATCGAAAACTATGAACTATTCTAAATACTAGAAAGTCTTTCAGCCTTTATCATATGAGCAAGTTTTTTGTACCGCAAGATTACGCTGCAATCCGCACGTCAACACTCATTCCGGACCGCGTCTTAGGAACAGATGTGTATGCCCTAATCAACGGTAAGGCTGTGAAGTGGGCACTTGGCGGACAAAGCCTTGAGAAATCCCGAATTCGAAAACTTCGTGACTTTAAAATTCGCAAACTTCTCATCCAAAAATCTGACGAGTCAGCCTATAGAAGTTACATAGAAGAGTCTTTGGATTTCACCCTAAACGATCCGAACATTAAGGTTGAAGAAAAAGTTAATGCAAGCTCCGGTGCCGCCGAAATGGCCTACGACGAACTCAGTAAAAACCCGGAGAGCGAAGCTTCATATAAAACTTCAAGTATGTACTTCGCCAAGCTAGGACACGTCCTAGAAAGTCTTGAGGATGGGATTGGTGCTGTTTTAAAGATTCCCTTTGTGGCGGAGCAGTACGACAACGCGGCTCACGGCCTTCAAGTCGCTGCGCTCTCACTTTCATTATGTCGCTCCATGGGACTTATACGGAGCGAAGATCATCGCTGCGCCATCATTACCGGATGTTTCATGCACGACCTCGCTCTCGACATTGAAGGTCTAGCCAGACAAGACATGCCTATGGTGCGCGAGGCGCGAGATCCCGTATGGCTCAATCATACCAAAAAAGCGGCCGCACTCATGGGAGACAAAAACCATGTTCACCCACAAGTTCTAGAAATCATACTGCAACACGAAGAAAGCCCCGATGGGAAAGGATTCCCCTTAGGCTTGAGGGCCAATGAGATGGATAAAGTGGCGCTTATCGTTGGGCTCTGCAATCGATTTGAACATCAAGTCGTGCAACAGAATGGTGATCGCTTCAAAGCTATGGAACTATTATTTCGAGAACAGCTAGGCTGCTACGAGCTGGAGCAACTTTCAGCATTGCAGAAAATTGTTCATGCGTACGCTTCACCTTCTGCAAAAAGCGACACTACGGAGTAGAGACCATACACTCGACGTGAAGCTCCCCAACGTCACCGGAAAAGGGAAGACAAAGACAATGTCCCTGCGTAGAATGTCTAACCTCATGATTCTTTCCACTAATGAGACTTGGAATAGCCGGCCGAATGGAATGTCCTTCTTTATTTAGGTCCCTCTTAGCATTTCCAAAGATCACATTGGTGAGTTCCATAATCGCATCTTTGACATCTTCATCAATAGCAGTTTTGTCTTCGCCCACCATATTGTTGTAGATTTTCAAAGCTAAAGGCTCTGTAAACGTCAAAGCAAGTGAACCATTAAACTGATCTGAGTTAACTGCGACAATTCCTGAGATATCGCCTCTAGTCTTAGGTGGTTCAGCTTTCTTTCTAATATAAGGCGCACCTTTGTCGAGGTTAACTTGTGCCATGGTAGAAAGGACTTCAATAACAGCTGACATGATAGGATTTACAAAACGAACATCGATGAGCGTCTTCATCAAAGTTTGCTCGGATACAAGCACGTTATCCAGAAATCTATATAGAGTTTCGCCATTCCAATCATTGGGCAAGAATTTTACAAATGGATAGATTCCAAATTTATCCTCGCTCTCAACTCCAGAATTTAAGACAATCCAAGGCTTACCCTTGGTTTCAAAATTCTTTTGAGCCATAGCAAAAATACCCGAGCTTTTATCTAGAACTGGCTTAGTGCCATCTAGGATGAAGAGTGGGAAATTTTGGTTCTCCATCTTAAACTCAGCATCTTTGATCGTCGATGCGTACAAAGTTTTAGGGTAAAGGGGGGACAAAACCTCTTTTAACTTCTCCATTTTTGCAGAGTCAGGACAAATTACAATGAACGATTCAGGCTTTGCCATGAATTAGCCCTTAGAGACTTTCGCATATACTTGTTCAAGCTTTGTTTTCAAATCTGCTGGAGAGAACGGCTTAACGATATAGTTAGAAACACCCGCCTGCACAGCTTGAACAATATTAGACTGTTCAGCTTCAGCAGTCACCAGAACAAAAGGAGTCGCTTTTCCGGCAGGATGGGCTCTCACGTTTTTAAGAAAATCGATCCCCTGCATCTTAGGCATGTTCCAATCAGAAATCACTAGACTAAATGGCTTATCCGAGGCAGCTGCCTCTTCGAACATCGGCCAGGCGGTAGCACCATCATCAGCCTCCTCCACATTTTCAAGACCGCAGTTTTTTAAAGCATTGATAACGATCTTTCTCATCGTCTTAAAGTCATCAACAACCAGTACTTTTGTATCACTTGGAAACATATTCACCCCTCACAAAAAATTATCATAACAGCAAAATTCCGAAACCTGCTACGCCACTTTTTTACCCAATCTAAGTCCGCTAAGTCGCACCAACTCTTCGGCCACTCGACTCAGAGCGACTTGAGTAGACGCACCACCCATATCAAAAGCTGCCTTCGGCATTCCATAAACTATGGAAGACTCTTCATCTTGAGCAAATGTTTTTGCTCCAGCCTCGCGCAACTTGAGAAGCCCCGCAGCCCCATCTTTACCCATGCCCGTCAAGACACCGGCGACGATATTATGCCCTGTGATCTTCGCAAGACTATCGAACATGTAGTCAACACTTGGCTTAAAACGATTGACCTTGGGTTCATCAACAATACGAATTCGAAGTTTGCCTCCCCCTTGAATGATTTTCATCTGGAAATCGCCTGGCGCAATGTAAACACAACCTGATTCTACCGCATCTCCATCCTCCGCTTCCTTAACCGTAAATGGGCAAAGGTCATTGAGAGAGTCGGCAAAGGCCTTCGAGAAAATCGGAGGGATGTGCTGGGTGATCAAAATCGGAGGAATGCGCGAAGGGCAACATCTCAAAATGTGCGTGAGAGCTTGAGTTCCCCCGGTTGAGGATCCAAGCACCCACAGAGTATTCGCTGGTAAATTTTCCTCAAGCAAGGATGCCGACTTCAATATTGGCGGAGCCATTTTCTTAGCAGAATGCGCTCCCACACCAACCGCAGCCAAAACCTTATCTTTTAGTGCTTCTTTAAATTCGGCTTTTGAATGCAGATCGGGCTTTTGGATATAGTCAAAAGCTCCACTATTTAACGCCTCAAAAACCAATGATCCCTGATAGAGCTCGACGCTCGAGATCATAATCACAGGAATATCTTGCTTCGCTGTAATTTCTTTAAGAACTTCGATACCATTTTTGACCGGCATCTGAATGTCCAAAGTAATCAAGTCGGGTTTTACGGCCAGTGCTTGCGCACTAGCATTTCGAGATTCCGTAAAGCTCCCCACGTGTTCAACAAAGCCAAGCTCTTGGAACTCATGCTCTAAATATTTAAGAATCACACTCGAGTCGTCAATACTCGCAACACGGCAGCGATGACGAATTTCCACAAAATCAAACTTTTTATCTATTCCAATAAAAGGCGACACATGAACTTTAAAACAGTCTTTCAAGTGGGGCGGACACAGGGAGTTCCAGCGACTGACTGCGAACTCAGGAATGATAATTTCTAATGGTTTTATTTTGTTGAGCCCAAGCTTTGCAACCCTAGACTCTAGCCTATCAACAAAACTTTGATTTAAGTCGGTCGACTCAAAAAAGGAAAAGCCTTCAACGACTCCTTTGCTATCTCGGCAAAAAGCGATCGACCAGTTAACAACTTTGGTCGCACCTGTCTTTAACTCAGCTGGACATTTTGCTCCACTAAACCATTTAAGCTTCAGTTTTCGCAGTTGAATATTATTCATTACGCAGCCTTCCTAAGATTAGCGAAGAATTCGAGCGACAAACTCTGGAACGATGTTCCCGGAGTCACGTCACTAACACGGCATCCCATCTTGAATTCAATCTCTCCCTTATGAGACTCAAATGATTCCGCTAGCAATACTTGAATTTGAGTCGATGACCTGCCTAATCTGGGAAGCTTCTCATAGCTTTTTGCCAGAATCTGAAAAGAAATATTCTGAGCCACAGACTGTCCTAAAACTTCCTCAATCAAGTCTAAAGAGGTGTGATAAACCGAATTTGGCCTTAACATCCCATCAGAACCGCGCAGTGCCTTGACGGTGCGCTTTGTCCACTTCAACAAACAAGACTCTAGAGCTCCCTCTGGTAGATCCGCTGAGCGCACAATCAACGTCGGTGGTGATCTAAATTCTGTTCCAATATGTTCTAATATATATTGTAGGCTTTTCAGTCCCTCATCCGCATCTACAAAGATGACTCTCAGACAAGTCGAGGCATCTGGGACAACTATCGTCTTCGAGTTCAATTCAATAATACTTTCTAAACTATCAACAGTTTTTGAGCGTATAGCCAGGCGAACCTTCGTGAGCAATTCTTCTTTACTCTTTTGAATATTATTCATTGCGGGTTTTTCGACATAATCGAAGGCTCCCAAATTGAGGGATTGAGTCGCCAGGTCCTTGTCCGACCGATTTACCGACGACACCATAATGACTGGAGGATCTTGTTTCTTGTTATACAGATTCTTCAGAAATTCAATTCCCGTCACCTCCGGCATGTGAATATCCAGAGTGATGATATCAAACGTTTTTTGATTGAGCATCTCGCGAGCCTCACGGCCGTTAGATGCACACTCAAAAGCTATGCAATCGGGATCTTGAGAAAAAATATTTTTCATGAGTTTCTGAATCGAAGGGGAATCATCAACACATAGCAAACGGTATGTTTGGCTCCTAGGACTCAGCAAAGAAACCGTTGGATTCCTAGGCAACACCACTTTGTCTTTGACAGAATCTTCAGGTTTCAAAGTCATATCTGAGTCAAAGCAGGACAAATCCTCATGCCGCATAGGCTTCAGATAAACCGAAGGAGAAAGAGAGGGAAAATTCCACCCTTCGAATCTCAACGGCTCAGAGACTCCAGATACAAAAAGCCCGCCATCAAGAAGGTGGCTAGCTAAAGATGTGGCTATGTTCTTCACATTGGCTTCGTCGAAGTAGATAAAAACGTTTCGGCTGAAGATAATGTCAAATCCCCCACCAAGAGCACTCCGGTCTAACTTCAGCAAGTTCATACTTCGAAAGGCGACTCGCTTTCGAAGCTCTGGCTTAAGGGCAGCATAATCTTTGATTTGCCCCGTGCCCTTCCTCCAATGTTTAGCGAGGTAATGCCTTGGTATCGTATTGACTTCTCGAATGGGATAGACAGCATTTGAAGCATACTTGATGGCTTGATCATCAATATCAGTGCCAAGAATTTCAAACTCCACTCCGTATCGTTCAAGAAGCACATCATAGAGAAACATCGCGAGTGAATAGGCCTCTTGTCCTTTGCTCGCTGCAGCCGACCAGATTTTCACCGGGGTATTTGAGGTTCTTTGCCTATTCTTTAGTCTCTCAATGTTGGCCTCAATCCAATTTTCGAGACTTTCAAAGTGAACATACTCTCGGAAGAAAAAGGTGTAGTGGGTCGTCATCAAACCACGTAGGACTTCGCGTTCCCGAACTTCATTCTGAGCAAACAAAGCCCAGTAATCTTCGACATTTTCAATGCCCTTCTGATAGCAATAAGCCCGCAAGCGAGACTCGATCATCGAATGATTCTTCTCAAGAATACGATTACCCGTCTCTTCAGTAATAAGCTCCGAAAGACGTAGCAAGTCTTTCGGAGACAATTTAAAGTGATTCACAAAAAAGCCCCACTACGTATCCGCCCATCATCATCCTACAACAAAATGACCTTGCGTTTTAAAAGTCCTCAAACTCTGAATCGTCAGAACTTGGAACGTAATCAGAACCAACAGCTTTTTTACTGAGTCCTTGAGATTTGGAATATTGGTGCTCTTTTATCGAAGGAGTTCGACGCTCTGGACTTTGAAAAGTTTCCATTTTTATTACGTTGTTTTTGGAAACACCTGAATCGAATTCCTCATGATGGCTAACCGCTCCGCTAACCATAAGTTCTAGTAGACTCACGGCGCCTCGAAGCTCTCGAGATTCCGAACTCAGTTGCTCGGCCTGAACCGAACCGTTTTGAGCAACAGCCGTATTTTGCTGCGTCACTTGGTCGAGCTGAGAAATGGCTTTGTTGATTTCCTGGACACCTTGCGCTTGCTCTTTTGAAGCATTGGCAATTTCGGCGACCATTCCTTCAACTTGCTTGGCATTGACCGCAATGTTGGCAAGCGCCTCTCGGCATTTTTCAGCCGTTGACTGACCCAAGCTCACTTTGTCTTTGCCCACTTCTACAAGTTGGTCGACTTTTTTCGTGGTCTTCTCGACAATTTCATTCACTCTTTGGATAGAGTTCGTCAGCATTGTCGAAATCTCGCTTGCCGCATTTCCACTCATCTGAGCCAAGTTGCCGACTTCTTCTGCAACGACAGCAAAGCCTTTGCCGTGCTCTCCCGCGCGAGCCGCCTCAACACTGGCGTTGAAGGAAAGAAGCTTTGTCTGGAATACAATGTCATTGATGACTTTTGTCTTTTCACCGATCTCAGAAATGATTTTCACAATCGCCCCAAACTCTGTGTTGCTCGATTGCATTTGATCCAGGATCTCGTCATTGGTTTTCTTGATCTCGCCAATAGCACCAATCATCTCCTGAACACTCTCGTTGCCCTGTTGCGAAGCCTTGGCGTTCGACGCCACGGACTCTTGCGCCTTAGTCGCAGACTCGGCGTTCTGGTTGACCATCGCCGAAATTTCCTCGATCGATGCCATCGTCTCCTGCAAGCTTGCCGCTTGTTCAGTCGTAGCTTCCGAAAGCTCAGTCGATGACTCTGCTGAGGCCTGAGATGCTCCAGCAACATTCAAACTCGTCTGTGAAAGTTTCAAAATGATTTGTTGTAGCTGTCCTCCAATAGATGATCCAAAGGTCCAGGCTACAAGCGCGACAACTCCGATACTAGCTACAATGATCCACATTAAAACCTTCGTGAAGGCATTCAAACCAGCAAATAACTCGCTCTCCGCTAGCTCCACCGACAAGAGCCACTTGTTCCCCAGGATATCAAGAGAAGTATAGTAGGCTAATGTCTCCGTGCCATCATAAGAGACCTGCTCCATAACACTCGCTTTCTGAGTCTCTTTCGCTGCCTTGAGAGCTTCGGTCCAAAGGCTAACATTGTTTTCTTTGCTGAATGAGTTGGCTACGGAATACGTATCCTTCTGCCTAAAAGCATCCGCTCTCAGCCTGCCATCAAGTCCAATCAACAAAGTCTGTCCGAGCTCACCTAGTCCATCCCTCACACCCGCAATTGCCGAAATTCGATCCAGAGGAAACTGAATAATCATAGAGCCCACGTATTCTCCTTTTGAATGGAGAGGAGTGGATAGAAACGAGGCGGGCGCCTCGTAGCTGGGCGTATAGTTGTCAAAGTCATCCATATAGGTTTGGCCTGGACTCAAATTGCGAGATTTTTCGAACGCACGCGCGATTCCAGAGCCCGCCCAGGGTCCAGACAGAAGATTTGTAGCAAAGTCAGTCTCTTTAAAGACGGAATAGACCAAGCGTCCATCGGGTGCGATCAGGAAAAGATCATAAAGTCCGTGTTTATCTAAATAGGGCCTTAAGACCTCATGCAATTCCTCATGCAACTCAGAATATCCAAGGTCTCGACCGGAACGATCTAAATTGTGCTTTTCTCCAAGCGGATGCGGATTGTCGACGATGTAGTCCCACTGAGCCAACTTCGCAACTTTATCCATTTTTCCCAAGACACTTTTGGCCGCAAATGAAACCCCTGGATTTGTGTCTCTATATTTTTTTCCAAAAACGGTATTGTAAAAGACTTCCAAATCATTCTCTTGCTTTTTAGAGAGTTTCTCTGAGGCGTACGCCTCAAGAAGCTTGCTTGCCTTCACTACGCCTCTCGTCACGAGTGGCTGGTCGGCGAGATCCAGTAAAGAACCTTTCTCTCGCTCGAAATAGTATGCAATTTGGTGAGCAATATCTCGCCCTTCCGCATCAATTCGCTCGGTCCCTTGCTCAATCACAAGCTCTCTTGAGTCTTTGTAGGAGAGATAGTTCGATATCAACAATGGTCCTGTCCCCACTGCGATGAATAGAAACATCAATTTTGTCTTCAAACTTACTTTTTTATTTATAAATGCCATTTTGCCCCCAATTTTTTATGCAGCTTTCTGAAGCTGATTTTTGTACGTATCCAAGTCCAAAAGTTTTTCAACTTTAAGCGTTAATATGAGATCATCTCCTGAATGAATGACTCCCGACACATAAGCTGCCGCCGGGTCGCCCTCTCGCAGAGGTGCTTCTTTGAGCTGTTCGGCCGAGGCTTGAATCACTCGCGTGACCTCATCCACGATCATCCCAAGCATAAGCCCGTCACTCTCGACCACGATGATCACCTCTGGTGGTCCATTCTCCACGGATTTCTGATTGAGTTTTTTTCTGACATTGAAGACGCCGAGTATTTGTCCTCGGAGGTTGATCATGCCTTCAAAATGAGAAGGCATGTTGGGAACTTGAGTGATCTCTGGTTTTTGAATGACTTCTTTGACCTTCATCAAAGGCAGAGCAAACAACTGCTCTCCTATTTTCAGCTCCATAAAACGACTGTCTAAACTCATGCTGCCACTTCTCCTTCTTTTACGGCAAGCGATTCAGCATACGCATACTGAACTTTGCCCTCTAATAGATCAACCGGACTGAGAATCAGGGTAGGAACCCCATCTCCCAAAACACAACTTCCAATCCATCCCTTTTGAACGGCGATTCCATTGCCCAAGGGCTTGATCACAATCTGTTGTGAGCGAAGCACATCACTCACAGCAAGAGCGACCCACCGTTCGTGGATGTTGATGAGTAGCGCAATCGACTCATCATCCTCCGGAGTCTTGTAATTCATCAGCTCACTAAGGCTATACAAAGGCACGACCTGGCCTCGCAGTTCGAAGCAACGTCCCACGCCTGCCTTAGATGAATGAACATTTAAAGTTTTTAGATTCAGCGTTTCCTGAATCTGCCCCAGAGGCAAAACAAATTTGCTTTGTCCATCGCGGATCACAATGCCTTCAATCACAGCCAAAGAAAGCGGAATCTTGATAGTAAAGGTGCTGCCTTTTCCCACTTCGCTTTCAATGTCAGCGTTACCACCCATTTTTTCGATGTTTGTTTTCACGACGTCCATTCCGACTCCGCGTCCACTGATCTCGCTCGTCTGTGCCTTTGTCGAGAAACCGGGATGGAAGATCAGGTTGAGGATTTGTTTTTCAGATAAATTTTCATGCTCTTTGATCAAGCCTTTTTCAATCGCCTTGCTGCGAATGACCACAGGATCAATGCCCTTGCCGTCGTCTTTGACTTGGACCACCAAGAAGTTTCCTTCGTTCGAGAACGAAAGTTTCACAAGTCCCTCAGCTTCTTTGGGACCATTGAGGCGATCTTCCAATTCTTCCAAACCATGATCGACGGCGTTTCTAAGAATATGAATCAGCGGATCTCCGAGATTGTCCAAGACACTTTTATCCACTTCAATTTGCTCGCCCTCGATCTCAAAGCGCACGGCCTTATTCACGGCGCTTGCGGTATCGCGAACCGTTCTTGTTAGTTTTCTCACAAGAGGCTTAATGGGAAGCATACGCATCCCCATGGAAAGCCCTTGAATATCCTTTACGAGTTTTGTCATTTGCTGAATGGATTGTGCGAGCTTCGCAGTCACACCATCGAGCTGGCTTTGCTGCTGAATCATCGACTGAAGAACGATCAACTCTCCCGCCAAATCATTGAGGCTATCAATCTTGGCCACATCCACTCTGACAACTTCGTCGTCTTTCTTCTCACGCTTTTCACCACCCGATTTCGAGTCTGGAGCATCGTCATTCCCACTTGATTTTACTGGTATCGGCGCGGGTGTTGGCGCGGCAATTGGAGCGGATGCTGGCGAAAGGGTCGACGCGGTAGACTTTTCGGACTCACCTAGAGCCTCAAATTCAGCCGCAGATGGAGGCAGGGGTTCGTCCAGACTTTCTGTCCAGTCACCCGTCAAATCATCGCTTGTGTCTTTGATGGGCGTCGCAAACATCGTTGCTTCTGGGGCTGAATGAGCGTTCTCAGCTCCCGAGCAAGACGTTAAAGCTTCGATAAGATCCGAATTGTCGAAGCTAGCTGCCATATCATCTCTCAACGAAGCCAGCATCTCAGCCAAGCGATCGTTGGAGCGTAAAAGCACGGTTACAATTTCTGAAGAGAGTCCGAGCTCTTTGTTTTTGAGTTTTAAAACGAGATTTTCTAATTCGTGGGTGAACTCCGCCACTTGACCAAAGCCAACGGCGCGAGAGCCCCCCTTTAAATTGTGTGCAAGACGGAAAATCTTATCAAGCAATGGACTAGGATCTCGAGAAGACTCAAGCTCCATAAAGGATTCTTCTGCATCTTCAAGATTCAGGAGCGCCTCCTGAATAAAATCGCCCTTTAACTCTAGTTCAAAATCATCCATACCAGATATCGGTATCGGATCCTTGTATCGGATAAATTAGGTCGACTAGCGAAAAAGTGCGCCGCAGCAAAGTGGCGCCATGCGCCTACAGTACGCCGCGTCGTTCTTGATCACGCTCGATAGCTTCGAACAAAGCCTTGAAATTACCCTCACCAAAACCCTGGTTGCCTTTTCTTTGAATAAGCTCAAAGAATAACGGTCCAATCTGGTTCTCGGTGAAGATTTGAAGAAGGTAGCCAGTCTCATCGCCATCCACGAGAATTTTCAATTCTTGCAGCTCGTTGATATCCTCTTCAATTTGAGGGATGCGTTTCTTAACTTCTTCATAGTAGGTGTCTGGCACTTCGAGAAACTTAAAACCACGTTCACGCAAGTCACGCACACTTTTGATAATGTCTTTTGTTGTCATGGCAATGTGCTGAACGCCCGCGCCTTTGTGCTCAACAATGAATTCTTGAATCTGAGACTTTTCTTCTGTCGCTTCGTTGATAGGAATCTTCACAGATCCACTTGGAGTTTGCATCACCTTAGAGTGCAAACCAGTTTTTTGTGCGCGAATGTCGAAGTATCTCGTCTCAACAAATCCATAAACTCTAGAATAGAATTCAGACCAATGATCCATCATTCCCATCTCAACATTGTTCGTCAGATGGTCTACTGACAGTAGGCCGGCAGAATTGGAATTGCCTTTCGAAGCTGCATCCGTGATTGTAAACCCCGGTGCAAACGGTCTTGTATTTAACCCGGCATCAACGTCCCCCGCTTCGCGTTTCATGAACGTAGCGCGAACATCTCCAAAACTTTTGATCGATGCTGTACTCAATTCAATATCAGCGCCCTCAAATTTAGCTTTTTCTACTTTTGGATCTTCGATTCCTTCAGCACCTCTTTCGATCGCTGTCTTATAGGCATCCACTGTATCGGCCACAGTAAAGGCCAATCGACAAACACCATCACCATGGTTGGCTGAGTAACTTTGGGCAAAACTTCCCGCCTTACCTTCAGTGAGCAGTAACTTGGTATGCCCCTGCTCCATCAACTTCGACAAGCCCTCGGCGTTATCTCTTATTTGCGTGGTCCAAAATCCAAAACCTTCAAAAAGTTTTTCAAGCTTTGCAATATCGGACGTCGCGATTTCCATGTGGTCAATTTTTTTAACGAGGCATTTGCTATCTGTTTGTTCCATAGGGGACTAGGTAAGCATTTCTTCGAAGGTCAAACAATCAAAAATAAGCAGACAAGACGAGTCCAACTTTATGCGCCGAATATTGGCTCGTTGCAGGGGTAGAGGAGACATTCAAAGTCCCTTGATAACGCAACTTCACATCCAGCGAAGAGCCAATACCTCGCCCCAAAGTACCGATATAATTAAGTTGGTAGTCTTCACGACTACCTGCTGACTGATAGTAGTCTTTAAACGTAAAACCAGCCTCTTGAGATACGTACGCTTTATTGCCTGCAAATCTATAGTCCCAGAATCCGCCAAAGCTCAGCTGCCCCAGTGAAACTTCCCTTCCACGCGCGGGCCTATACTCGATCGAGAACTTCGGACCATAGGCATGTGCAGCTGTTCCAAGCTGAGACAGCTTCAGATCCAAGCCTACACCTTCTGACCCCGGATGAAAGTCGGGAGATGACAATGCTGACATCAACAAAATGTTTGAGAATCGAAGTGTATAATCAACCGATTGCTCAACAGCACCTGACTTCGACAAAATGAGTTGCTTGAGTTGATAGTTTAACGAATGACTTCTCAACGCCTCATACGAAGCCCCCCAGCTACCCACACGAATTGTTGTGAATGAAGCGCTTAGGCTATGAGAAATGGTAGAACTACTGGCAAAACCAAACGTGGTTCCAATGTCATGGATCATGGAGTCATAGTCTTCCACCAATGCTTCTGTGAGGTAGTGAGTGACAAAGAAATTGTAGTTGATCTGGTGGTTAAAACTAGGAGACCAAGGTGGAGTCAAAGACAGGAAGGCGAGATTGCTAAGAAATGCCGAAGACTCCTTTGAAAGTCCATAATCTGCAGGGCTGAGTTCCTGGGGCAAGGCCACAGCGTTTGTATCGTAGGCAGTCGTGAAACTAATTCCGCCCCTTAAAATAGAATCGCTCAACTCGTAGCGTTTTTTCAAATATCGAACATAAGTCAATCTTTCCTTAGCAAGCGCAACGATGCCGGGATCATTTGCAAAATCTGCTGTGTCCAGAAAAGCCGACTCTGCCTGCTCTAGACGACCATCTTTTTCAGCAATAACGCCCAAGTAAAAAGCACTACTTTCGCCATACTGCTGATGGGACTTTTCACTAAGCTGCGCAAACAAGTTTTCAGCTTTCTTAAATGACTCCTCTTCCAGGGCGCATAAGGCCCGATAGTAAGTCACGTCATCTTGGTTGGCAGGATCACGATCCGCTTCAAGAAGTTCTGACTCCAACACGGAGGAGCATCCTTCATCGTTAAAACGGACGATCGAAAGTCCTAGATGTGCCTGTGCTCTCTGGGTAGAATTTAAAGTCGAGGACCTCGCAATAAGCTTTTCGAAGGCCTGAGAAGCTAAATCATTTTTTGCAATAGCGATCGAGCGCCATCCAATATCAAAAAGCTTTTGAACTGCAGCGCTTTCCTGGGCCTGCCGTCTTTGTTCAGCCTGCTCGACGGTCAAGAACCTCATGAGAACATTTTCTGCTAAGCGCAGCGTCCAATTTGAAGCGGCTGTATCGCGGGACAATCGATAACCCAACTTTTTCCAGAACAACTCCTTGGAAACATCTCTGATTTTTGGCGCTTGTATAGTCTTTCGGTTTTCAGCTGATCTTTTCGTCACCAAAAGCGCTTCAGGCAATTGAGAAACGGGTACAGAACTCTTGCGGTCGAGCAACAAACTAAATTCTGGAAACCACAATTCATCTGAGGAAGACACTAGCGTCATCAGCCGGTTCAAAGGAATGGTTTTCTCTATGGCATTCAGCGGAATCAGAACAAATTTTCCGTTATTGAGGTTTTTGACCCTTAGACTTACACCCTGATTCCGCAGTTGCGTAGGCAACTCAATCTGAGCAATGGTCGACAACTTTAACGGAGGAGAGCTCACTCTCTCTGAAGCCCGCCCGAATGAAGTCCAGAGGAACAGAGCACAGAAAAGCATGAGGGGGCGAAAAGACATACCCTATCTTAAAGGCCCCTTGCACCAAGGCGCAAGCACCCCGCGCGAAAGGCACAAAAAAACCCGCGACTCTTTCGAGACGCGGGTTTCGTAGTTAAATAATTCTTCTAATTAGAAGTTGTGAACAACTGCCAAAGACAAAGAGTGCTCGCTGTCCTTGTTAGTTGCGTTGTCACCGCTGAAGCTAGACAATGTGTAGTCCAAGTACGCAGAAGCGTTTTCAGACAATACAAAGTTAGGTCCTGCAGTGAAGTCAAGTTGAGTCACCATAGTGTCTTGTCCAGAGAACTTGCCGTTCTCCCACTCTACGCGAGCACCAAAGCCCATAGACTCAGAAACTTCAGCAACTCCGTGAAGACCGAAAGCCAATCCAGACTCAGCGTCAGCTACAGAAGCTTTACTAAGAAGGACTTCAACACCGAGGTCGATGCTGCCCATTTTAGAAGTAGCTCCAAGATCGAAGTCATATCCGCTCTCGCCGCCAACGCTCTCGAAAACACCACCGAGGAAGAAGTTCATTCCATCAGACTTAGAGTCCAAACGGAAACCAAATTGAGGGTAGTTGAAGTTGCCAGAAGCTTTTCCGTTAGCAACAAGAACTTTCAATCCAAGCATGTCAGAAAGATCATATCCAAGAACCGCACCAGTGTGAGACTGATCGTTCAAAAGAGATGAAAGATGAGACTGTTGAGCAAAAGCCCAAGTGTTTGAATCACGGCCTTCACCACCGAGGATACGGTCAACGCGACCTAACCACCAGCTGAATCCGCTGTCATACTTATTAGAAATTGCAGCTTGATCGATCATCAAAGCAGTATTTCCAGTATTGTATCCAAGGTCTACCAAAAAGCTTGTGCTTCCAGAGTTGCCAGTGAAGTGCACAGCTCCGTCATTAACACCGAAAACTGCGCTGTTAGCATTTCCGTTTGTGCTCTTTGCATCCTTTGTCCACATGAAACCAGCGTCCACGAATCCACCGACGTTAACGTCAGCATACGCAGTACTGCTCAAAGCGATTGCACTTAAAAGTCCGATTGTTTTTTTCATTTTGTTGCATCCTCCTTGAGGTCAAAGTTTGTATTGCGTACACCTTTGATCCTCTTTGTTGCTTTAAATACTTGACTTCATTATGCCCCCCTAAAGTGAAGGCGCAAGCAAAGGTGAATACTTTAAATAATATGGTGCGTTAGCAGCCCCATCTTACATCTATAAATTCAATAGCTTACTCGCGATTTTCCCTAGCCAAGAATGAGGCTTGACGAGGCCTACAATTCCTTAGTAACAGACCCAAATGGCTAAAAAGACAGACAGAATCACGATTACTCTTGAGTGCACCGAAGCTCGCAAAGAAGGCAAACCGCCTAGCCGCTACACGACTCAAAAAAACAAGAAGACTACGACTGGTAAATTGGAATTGAAAAAATACAACCCTTTCCTCTCTAGAGTCACAGTACACAAAGAAGTTAAAGGCTAGTTTTTCGAAGACACAGGACGGAACTACACCTGCTTGATAAGAGCTGAGTAAATTTCGCCCACTGAATCAAAAGTTTTTAGGCCTCGCATTTTCCACATATCGGAGAATGCGAGGCCTTTGTGTATGATGATCCCAACATGAACAACGAGACCTTTCCAAAATTCTCTACCCACACCAGGCGCCACGACCTTACTAAGCTCAAAAATACCCGCGAGGTATTTGACCTCCTTATTGTAGGAGGAGGAATCACTGGTGCAGCCACAGCTCGCGATGCTGCACTTCGGGGACTGAAGGTTCTACTCGTTGAAAAAGGAGACTTTGCCTCAGGCACAAGCTCTCGTTCTTCAAAACTCGTTCATGGCGGTGTGAGATATCTGGAACAATTTGAACTCGGTCTCGTCATGGAGAGCACCGAAGAGCGCGCCAGACTTTGGCGACTAGCCCCTCAGCTCGTGACGCCCATCCCTTTTCTTTTTCCAGCCTATAAGAACTCCCGCGTACCCTTATGGCAACTCTCCATAGGGCTTTGGATGTATGACATTCTAGCTTTGTTTAGAACTCCAGGTCTTCACAAAACCTACTTCAAGAAACGATGCCTGAAGGAAGAGCCTGCCATGGCACAAGACGGATTGGTTGGTGCACAATTTTACTGGGATGGTGCGACTGATGATTCACTGATCACACTTGCGAACATTATCGACGCTCGTGCTGCCGGCGCAACCTGCGTGTCACGTGTTAAATGCGGAGAGATTCAATTCGAGGATTCCCCCACTGGTGAAGCACACTCGGCAGCATTCACCGACGAAAGTACCGGTGAATCGTGGACGAGCCTGTTCCGTAGTGTCGTTTTTGCAACGGGCCCATGGACAGATATTGCACTCAAAGGATGCGCACCAACGCTTCCTTTCCCTAAACTCATGCAAGCCACAAGGGGCTCTCATATAGTCGTTAGGAAAGAAGTTCTTCCCGCAAAGCACGCGGTTGTCATGACCCACCCCGATGACGGCAGGGTTCTCTTTGCTATTCCTTGGAGCGATTTTACTGTCGTAGGAACGACAGATCTTTTCGATAGCGACTCCCCAGACAACACCAAGATCACCTCGGAAGAAGTCGACTACCTCATTGAGAGCTCGCTACATTATTTTCCCCACCACCCCATTAAGAGAACTGACATTGTCAGCACTTGGTCTGGCCTTCGCCCGCTAGTAGCTCCGGATAACGACGGCGAAGGCGCCTCTGAAATTTCACGAGACCATTATCTGGAGTGGCGAGAGCCCGGAGCCATTGTCATCACCGGTGGTAAGCTTACCACTCATAGAGAGATGGCAGCCCAAACGGTCGACATGCTTTTACGCCAAAGCTCGGCTTGGCCAGTAGGGCTAGGAGTCGGATTCTCTCCTTGTCCAACATTGGAGCGAGCATTTCCGAAAATTGCCTTTCCCCTAGACTCCGACAAACACGATTCTTCACCTAAACTTGGGGATAGCGAAGCAAGCCAATTCACACCTGAAGATGCACGTTGCATTCTCGCAACACAAATGGTCCTTAGCATTGAAGACTTCTGCGTTAGACGTACCCAGCTTTTTTATAAAGAAAGTGATAACGGACTCAGCGTCCTCGAAAAGTTGAAGCCCATATTCCTTGAAGAGCTCTCTTGGCAAGAAGAGGATTGGGAAACGTCAATTAAGGCGTACAAAACATACATAGATATCAACGTAAACACACCGCTCAAAAAGTAATTTTTAATAACTTTTTTTTCTACTGAAGACTCAACATTGTTACGATAGGTAAGTCTGAACGTTGGAGGGGATGTTTTCGAAATGAGCCTAGGTAATAAGAAATTGTTGGTCTACAGTAACAACCCCGAGACCCTCGAGCGCATTCAGGCCAGTATTGATCCGATTCACGATCACACCATTTACTCCAAGGATATCAAAGATGCGACCTTCCGCATTGAGAATCAAGTCTTCGGTGCCATCATCTACGGAGCTAAGGAAGAACTATCCGACCCATTAGGACTCTTCGATTGGGTGACCCAAAGGCATGACTACAAAAATGTTCCTTGGATTATTCTCGACCTCAACCAGAGTGCATCCGACACTTTAGGCGAGAAGGAATACGGCTTTCCATATGTTGTTTTGGATGAACAATGGACAACTAAAGCGCTCTTTTCAGCTTTCGACACGATTTTTCCCCCTGGAAATGAACCCAAGAAGGTTGTTGACCCTAAGGTTTTAACTCCTATCGTGACGGCATGTACTAGTGCTCTACACACAAAATCCAATATCGAATTAGACCGGAAGCCTCCCTATGTTCTAGCAGATGGAGAGCCATCGAAGTTTGGGGGCGATTTATCCATAAAAATTCGTTTTGAAACAAGTGAATTTAAATTTTCAGTTTTACTCTCGTTTCAAACTCCATTCGCACTTGCGATAAATAAACATCTCAAAGGCTCTGACAAAACGTCTTTAGACACCGAAGTCACAGCCTCTCTCAAGTCTTTTGGAATCCAGACCTTCAACAACATTCAAGAGGCGCTAGGCAAGCTTAACCTCGAAGTTCAAAACCTGGGAGTTGAGATAAAAGAGAAACTAGACGTATTAAACCGGCATGAAATTTTCGGACTAAATTTATGCCTCCCCTTTGAAACCCAAAAGGGTCCGGTCACCATCGAATGTGTCGCGGCACTAAAGTCTAAAAAATAATTTAATCTCTTCGCAAAAATATTGAAATTTCTAATTTGTGCATTCCGCTTGGAAGAATCCTTGAGAACAACAATTTTTTTCCGAGAAAAGCCTGCACTCGCTCCCATGATTGAGAATAAAATTCTTTAACGCCCACGCCTATATAGGTAACCGGCACATCAACAGGTCCCTTATAGTAGTAGTCCAATGGATGATCTTCTTGATCCCAGACCTCAACCATTTCTCCCGACTCCATTCCCAGGACAAATTGCACATCCAAGAGACGACACAATTCCCAAAGCCAGAAAACCATTTCAGGAGATTTCTCGGATTTAAAATCAGGAAGAAGTGCCTGGTATTCAGGAAGCCCCTTTGATGCCTCAACTTCAACATCTGCCATCTCATCATGTTCGAGCCAAACGGATACATTCAACTCAGGAAAACTGACTTGAGCTTTTGTTTTTTTTGCATCTATGACGAGCCCCAGCGCTTTACGCCCGAGAGTTTCGACATCGTAGCCAAGTTTATACAATTCGCCGTCTTGAGCTGGAACCACCAAGGAACCTAACGCAAAGGCCTGATGATCATTCTTCAATGAAGACCTCTCTTAAGGGCTTTCAACAAGCTTTCCGCGATAAGTGCAGAGTTTTTGGAGCTTTTTCTAGATTCTGATTTTCCGCCAAGGACGGGAGCTAACTCTACAATATCTGCGGCTATCACAGGAAATGATTTCGAAACTACTTCGATCACTTTCTTAGACCATGCGACGCTTAAGCCTTTGGGCTCGGGTGTACCAGTAGAAGGAACGAGTGTCGGATCTAGAGCGTCGACATCAAACGATATGTATAAATGTTTCACGCCTCGATTTTTCCATCCACGAATCAATTGTTCCGCAAAAATCTTGGGGTCCTGTTTTTGGAGTTCTTTCATCCAGAATTGCTGCAGACCAAATTTGCGTTCCCAATGGGCTTTAGTCTTCCCTGAAATACGCAGCCCCACTTGAACAAAGTTTTTCTTTTGCTTGCCCGCAAAGCGCTTCATGCAATGAGCAGCCCAAGTAGCAAAACAATGTTCCACGCCATAGCGGTGCTCCATCAAATCTGTGTGAGCATCAAAATGAAGTATTCCTAAATTTTTCATTTTCCGAGAAGCAAACAAGGCTTCCGTGACCGCCCAGCTCGTCGAATGATCACCCCCAACAACTAAAGGAGAAAAGTCGTCAGGATTTTCTCGAAAACCCTGTATAAGTGCTTCTTTCAATAGATTAAGGGGAGAAACTGGAGACGACGGGCGAAATCTCGCCCCCCACAGCACTTTTCCACTTTTCTTTCGCTGATTAAAGTTCAGCATACTATCTTCGAGAAGCTGCGGGATACAGGGCAAATCACCGAGGTCGTGGGCCGCCCAATGCGGCTCTCTCGAATAAAGAGCTGCTCTTAAATGCAAGGGTCCATGAGCGGCACCTCGGCATATTCCACCTCCAGCATCACTAGGAAATCCAAGAATATGCGGTCCTCGCTCCAAACGACGGTCCCGCGAAACAGGGAGCCAATTTTCCAAATTCTTCCTACCGAAAAGTGGGTTGAGAATTTTCTGGGCCTCACCAGTCCCTGTAGTGACCGTAAGCAGCCCCTGACCCGGAGCCCTCAAAAGTGACATAACATTGTGGTGCGTTGGCATGTCACTCCTTTTAAATCTCATTTGAAGAATCCGCAAACTCGGCTTAAGAACAGGTGCGTGGATATCAAAAACGTCATCATCATTGGATCAGGCCCTGCTGGACTTACGGCAGCTATTTACGCTTCAAGGGGTAATCTCAGCCCTCTCATGATCGAAGGGTATCAAGCCGGAGGTCAGCTCATGTTGACCTCAGAAGTGGAGAACTTCCCTGGATTTGAAAAAGGAATTATGGGGCCGGAACTCATGAAGGAAATGAGAGCTCAAGCCGCTCGTTTCGGCACCGAGTTTATCTCCGCTGACGTCACCAAGGTCGACCTGACTGGCGACATCAAAAAAGTCTGGGTAGGCGACAAAGAATACCAATCCAAAACTGTGATTGTATCCACGGGAGCAAAAGCCAATCTTTTGGGACTCAAAAACGAATCTCGCCTCATGGGCAAAGGCGTCAGCACTTGTGCTACTTGTGACGGATTTTTCTTCAGAGACCAAACAATTGCCGTCATAGGCGGTGGCGACAGTGCCATGGAGGAAGCAGACTTCCTCACAAAATTTGCCTCAAAAGTTTATCTCATTCACCGTAGGGAAGAATTCAAAGCTTCTAAAATCATGTTGGATCGCGCACGTGCAAATCCGAAAATCGAGATCATCACGAATACGGTTTTGGAAGATGTCCTTGGTGACGATGGTGTCACCGGACTAAAAATTAAAAACACAGTGTCGGGGGAAGTGCGCGATATCGAATTGTCAGGAGTCTTTGTTGCCATTGGACACACGCCCAATACAGCACTTTTCAAAGATCAAATCGAAATGGCGGCGAATGGTTATCTCATCACTAAAGCCTCCAAGACTGAAGTCAGCGGCACGAACTTGCCTGGCGTATTTGCTTGTGGCGATGTTCAGGATTCTAGATATCGACAAGCGATCACGGCGGCAGGTAGTGGTTGTGCAGCGGCACTAGATGCAGAACACTATTTGGCCAATCATTAATGGCCTTTTCCCTACGGTCAAAGTCTTGGCCTTCGGCCGAATTAATGGCCTTTTCCCTACGGTTGATGGCCTTTTCCCTACGGTCAAAGTCTTGGCCTTCGGCCGGGGCTTAGGCGGCTTGGCGGTCTTCGAAGATTCCATCCTGCCAAAAAAGTCTTCGCATTTGGCGATCTTCAAAATCGCAAATTAGAGTCGCAACTGCTGAAATCAAAATAATCATAGAGTAGATGAAGGCAGAACCAACCACCACCTCTCCTGAAGTATAAAGAGCCCAAAAATCTGTATTCCAAC
Organism: uncultured Bacteriovorax sp.; assembly: GCA_964640545.1. Classification (GTDB taxonomy): domain Bacteria; phylum Bdellovibrionota; class UBA2428; order UBA2428; family UBA2428; genus JBGSZX01. The sequence goes on from CAZXHL010000009.1 coordinate 23,022, forward strand.
CGTATCCACTCAGAGATGATGCCAGTGAAGACGATGCGTATGATAAATTTGTCATAGACCTATTGTGACAAGTTTTGGACCTCAAGCGAGCGAAGATTTGGTTAACAGCATTGGAAAATATTTTGAATAGCTTCTTATTCAAATCTTAACGAGCCTCAGCTCCAGAGACTGCGTATAATTTAAGTAAGTAGATCAACATCGAGAGGGAGCAGCACGGAATGGACATTACAGACGTACAAATATTCTTGGCCAACGAAGAAAAACTCAAAGCCTATGCCACCATTACCTTTGATGATTGCTTCATCGTCAGAGATCTCAAGATCATTCAAGGAACCAGCGGCCTATTTATCGCTATGCCTGCCAAGCGCCGCAAAGACGGCACCTTCAAAGACATTGCCCATCCCCTGAATCAAGAAATGCGCGCCCTTATAGAAAAGAGGGTCTTCGACGCCTATAACGAAGTGACGTCAGGCGACGCTGCCCCTAGCACATAGGAATAATCTGCTCAGAAACCGCCTCCTAATACTTGCCAAGTCCGGACAGTCCGGTTAATAATCAGGGCTGGTTAGGGCTGTCGACAAGCGGTAAGTCAACAGATTTTGATTCTGTCATTCCTAGGTTCAAATCCTAGCAGCCCTGCCATTATGCCCGCCTCACCTGAGTTCGGCGACCTGGCCTTCGGCCGTAAGACCTTCTCCCGTTGGTCGAAAACCTGGCCTTCGGCCGGTCCTTACAAATCATTACTTAAAGCAATCTTTATAAAACTATTGGGATATTCCGTCATAATGTCCATGTGTACGGCACAGGCAAATTTGCGCGTTTGCGCCCCTATATCGCAAAGCTACCATTTGGCGTGGCCATGCTATTCTTTGCCGCACAGCCTGGCCTATCGCAATCTGCAACAACCCCCTCACCCTCATGTGCAGTCATACTGGCTCGAATGGACGAGTTGAATCGGCCCACAATCAAGGAACTTAGCCTTCAGAGTAATGAGTTCATCGAGATCAACCCCCGAAACGGTGAAGGTGCCTACCTAGGGAAGTTCGTCACGCAAAACGATCCCGATCACTCCATCATCATCCGACTTGGACAAGGCACAAACGGCTACCTCGACGATGCCATCGTTCCCAACACCCAGATCACCCCGTTAGTCTCTGGCTCCCGGGAGCGAGCCCTGCAACGCCTAAAAGTTTTTGAAGACGTACAGCTGAGCTTCACAAAGGGGGAAGTGGTTCGCTTTAGGGACGCCCATGGCGAAATGCAAACTGGCAAATTTGCGGGCAAAGGCTGGAAGACATTCAAATTAGACACGAACCGAGGACGAATCAGTCTAGCGCGAGATCAGATTTTCAAAAACTCCCCCCCATCTTACTCAGCACGCCCCACGCTTCTGGGCCCGGGCGGACTCGTCCCGAGCAGACCGAGCGGGATTTTAAAAGATGCGCTAGATGGAAATGCGAGGCTTACTTCACTCCCGAGCTACCAAGCTCTCGATGATGTCCAAAAGGTAAAAGTCATCATGGAGTACAACCAAAAAATTCTGCCTTACGTCGCGGGTTCCTCAAAAGCTGAAAATGGAGTTTCAAATTTAAACACAATAGATGACTTTATCTGCGCGGGTGCCGGTGTTTGCCGTCACAAATCTCCCGTCCTAACGAGCATGCTTAGAGAGTCAGGCTTCGAAGCTGCGACAATGTCTCTCACACATTCCGATGGCACGGGACATGTTTGGGTGGAGGTTCAACTACCGGTGGACGGAAAGCTTCAAACATTTGTGGCTGACCCGAACACTGCCGAAGGCTCCATCTATCTAAAGCCGCTAGAAGAAGTTCGTAAATTGGCAATAGAAGACCCCGCCTCCAACGAAGCCCGATACCACGCTCACCCGGACAAACGACCTTATAGGTCTCAAAACTAGCACCTCTCTAAAAACCCAATAGTGACTTAATAACTATTTACAGACACCCCTAGGGCCTTGACCTGCGCCTGTTTGTGTGAAAAAACTGCGCTTACGAAATAAAATTACGGAGGCCCCAATCGCATGTTCACAAAATTCAAAAAATCCCCACTTCTCCTAGCAACCCTGCTTGTCGCTCCCCTCGCCCATGCCGACAGCAACTACTTCAGCCAGAACAACGCCTACACGCAAAGCTTTATTGAAACCCATAAACTCGAAGCCGGCGCCCGAGTAGAGGAAGTTAAACTCAAGGAATCTCTCAACGAAGCTCAATCATCCTACAATCGGGCAGCTTGGGAATTGAACCGAGTGAACAGTGAAATCTCCTCCATCGATAGCTCATTAGACCGTTTAGATCGGCGAGAACGCTCTATCGGCGGCGAAATCGACGACCTTCTCCGCGGCATCGACAGCGTTAAACAACGAGCCTCTTGGGAACTTGGATTATCCTTCGCAAACCGCGCAAGCCTACGCCGATTTGCCCAAGACAAGCGTAATGAAGCCGACGAATTAGAACGACGCAAAGATCGTCTCTCTCGAGAGATCAATGACAAGGTCAACTATGGCCAATACAAAAACTGGGGCGATCGCAAAAACGACCTCCAAAGAGAACGCAATCAATCTGCAAGAGAATTAAACCAGAAGCAGAATCAGCTAGCCAATGTTTCAAAACAGATCAACCAGCATAAACGCAATATCGATCAAAAACAGGCTCAGAATGAAAACCTGAAGACAAAACTAGACCAGCAACAAGAGAACAAAAAAGAAGCCAGAAGAGAAGTTAACCAAGCCCAAAAAGCCGTAGACGAATGCACTGAAAAGTGTGGCATCTTAAAACTCAAGCTCAAACAGGCTGAAGCTAAGTTCAATGCTATCGAGCGCAACATCGAATCCACAAAGAATCAGATCGAGAGCAACAGAAGCAGCATCCAAAGCTCTCGCGAGGCGATTCAAAATCTTAAAGGTTTAGAAAATTCGTTACCTCCCGAGATCCGTCAACTCGAAAGAGAAGTAGCTCAATTGGATAATCAAATCCAAAATGTCTCCGACAGAATGGCTACTTACTACCGCAACGAAGTTCAACCACTAATCAACAGACGTGAGCGCATCAAAGACGAGAAAGACGACGCCATCCGCAAAGCTTTCCGAGCTGATTCCATGGCCTCTGAAATCGAAGACAAGCGCCGCGACATCGCGAGCCTTGAGCGTGAAAGAGAAGAGATCCCACGCCACCGCGAGAACTACCGCGTGAGCAGAGCTCAACTTGTGGCGAGCCTTCCTCCTTTGAGAAGCGCTGTAGCAAGTGCGCAAGAAATTTTGGATTCTGAGAAGGCAAAATTGGAATCATTCCTCAATCAGCAAAGAAATTCTTGGGTCGCGCTTCGTGAAGCTCGCGCAGCAAACGACAAAGCTCTCGTTGAAGCTCAAGCTTCTAGACCAGCTATGGGTTCTGAATTTGGCTTGATGTCTGTAGCATCAACTGAAGCCGTCTACAAAGACTGGTCATTCACCCAAGAGTTAATCGATAGCGAAACAGGCGCGACGATCTGTCTAGCCCAAACAACAGCTGCAACCGGCGAAGCTCTTCAAGTTCTACGCATCAAGGACGAAAGATCTGGAATCTACTCCCGCCCCATCGTTCGAATTCTTATGAACGAATCTGACGGTGCCGAGGGCAACTCTCCCATCACAACTGGCCAATTCACCGCGAGCGGGCTAAGCAAATTGACAAGAAGATTCGAGATGAATGACACCTTCAGAACACGCAACGCTCTTGTCGTCTCCTTCGAAGACGCCAAGGAGAGCATCTCTGCCATCCGCAGATTGAGCTCTGTGCAAATCAAGGCCAGCCAGCTCAGTGGAACAGAAGAAGCTGCTGTTAAGTTCTCTCTCAGAGGCTCCATGAAGACTGTGGACCAACTGAACACTGACTGCCGATAACTCCTCCTTCGCTTTAAATACGACTCTCCACCAAAGGGGCTCCGAGAAATCGGGGCCCTTTTTCATTTTGCTCAAAGCAACGAGGCCCAGTGTCTTTGAGCAGATGCGGTGCTCATCATGATCATCGAATTAAATTGATTTTATCAATCAAATTCCCTATGTATGGCGCATGTCTGAGCACCCCCAAGCCCAAGAACGCCCTTTCAAAATATTTTCTGGAAATGCCAACGTTGAGCTTTCGCAAAAGATTGCAGAGCACCTAGGCCAGGGACTCGGGGAACGAAAGCTCAACCGCTTTTCAGACGGCGAGATCCAGTGTGAGATCGAGGAAAATGTCAGGGGAATCGATGCCTATGTCGTCCAGTCCACTTGCGAACCCTGCAATATGAACCTTATGGAACTCCTCATCATGGGAGACGCCCTCAGAAGAGCATCCACTCGCAGCCTTTGTGCCGTAATTCCCTACTATGGCTATGCCAGACAAGATCGTAAGGTCGCACCTCGGACGCCAATCACCGCCAAGTTAGTAGCCAACCTCATTACGACGGCTGGCTACAACAGAGCCATTGTTTACGATTTTCACGCCGGCCAGATTCAAGGTTTCTTTGATTTCCCCGTAGACCACCTATTTCCGTCAGCCGTCGGACCAGATGAACTCAAAAAACGCTTTGAAGGCCAAGAACTCACCGTCGTCAGTCCAGATGCAGGCGGTGTGGAGCGAGCGCGGATTTTTGCTAAGCGTCTGAACTCTCCGCTAGCCATCGTCGACAAGCGCCGTGAGGGGCCAAATCAAGCTAAAGCCATGAATTTAATCGGAGAAGTTGAAGGCCGAGTGGCCATCATCGTCGACGATATCATTGATACCGGCGGCACACTTTGCGAAGCAGTTCGCCTCCTCAAAGCCCAAGGCGCCACCAAGGTTGTATCGTTTGCCAGCCATGGCGTCTTCTCGGGCCCCGCCTACGACAGATTATCCACCGCTGGGATCGACGAAATCATTATATCGGACACGATTCCCTTGCGTGATGACTTCAAAACGCTTAAGAACCTATCCGTGCTTTCGGTTGCACCATTAGTGGCCGAGTGCATAAAACGCATTCAAAGGAATGATTCCGTAAGCGCGTTGTTTTGAGAGGTTTTCTAGCGGAAAACCTCTGTATTAGAAGTTTTCCAGCGGAGAAGCCCAGGAAAATAAAAGCGGTTACGGTTGTAAAAAAGAATACGGAGTTAGAAAGCCATGCAAGAAACATTTAGTCTAAAAACTTACGGTCGTGAAAATAGCGGAAAAGGCCCTGCTCGCCGAGTGCGTATGGCAGGAAAAGTTCCAGGAGTTATTTACGGCACTACAATGAAAACACCTGTTAACGTTGCTTTCGAGCCAAACGACATCATCGCGGCTTACCACAAAGTTGGTAAAACTTCTTTGATCGACCTCGACCTTCAAGACGGTGCGCCAGCTGAACTTAAGGGAACAAAAGTTCTTCTTAAGATGGTTGATGTTCACCCCTACAAAACAAAATTGATTCACGTTGATCTTCACGCGATCGACCTCACGAAGAAAACTCGTGTTGTTGTTCCTGTAACATTCGAAGGTAAAGCGAAAGGCCTCAACGAAGGCGGCGTATTGAACGTTACCGTTCGTGAAGTTGAAGTTCGTTGTGCTCCAGACAAAATTCCTTCTGAACTTATTGTGGACATCACAAACCTAAACGTGAACGACTCTTACCACCTTAGCGAGCTTGAAGCTAAGCACCCTGAACTTGAGTTCATCTACGACCAAGATCTTTCACTTGTTGGTATTTCTGAAACTCGTGAAGAAAAAGTTGCTGAAGAAGTTCCCGCTGAAGGCGCTGCAGTTGCAGCAACTCCCGCCAAGGCTCCTGCAGGTAAAAAGGACTAATCCCCCTCCAGAGGGTGATTTTTAACCAACGATGAACGTCGACGCCGTCATCGTGGGTCTCGGAAACCCCGGGACACGTTACAAGTTCACGCGTCACAATGTTGGATTCATGGCCCTAGACCTTATTGCACAAGGTCTGGGGCTTTCGTTTTCCAGCGGCGGACTAGGCAAAAAACATGAAGCCGAAATCCTAAAGTGCGACTTTGCCGGGAAAAGCGTTTTGCTCATCAAACCACAAACCTTCATGAACCTTTCCGGACAAAGCATCAACAAACTCTATCAGGAGCACCGGCACCTCAAAGAAGCTGAACTGATTGTTTTGCACGACGAAGTGGATATTGAATTTGGAAAAATTCGAGTTAAAAAAGGTGGCGGAGACGCCGGTCACAACGGCCTCAAGAGCATCCGTAGTGAAATTGGCAGTGGCGACTACTACAGAATCAGAATGGGAGTGGGCCGACCTCCTGCAGACTGGAAAATTCAATTAGCTGACTACGTATTGCAGCCCTTTCGAAACGACGAAGACAAAGTCCTCACAGATCTATTGATTCACTCGGAAAACACGCTCGAATCCCTACTCAAAGGCGGGCTCGAAGCGGCCCTACGAACCTCTTCACTTTAGCTCACCCCCTAGAATACCCAGCAATTCTGCCCAAAAACTAGGCAAGACCTTCCAATTTTTGTCTATATCTCAATGGACTCTAGTTACGTCTCGAGATACAAAACAGCATGGCGCTAAAATGCGGAATTGTTGGCTTGCCCAACGTCGGAAAATCAACTCTTTTCAATGCTCTTTCAGAGAATGCCAAAGCTGAATCTGCAAACTACCCCTTCTGCACCATTGACCCCAACATAGGTATCGTTGAAGTTCCCGACGAAAGACTCGGACACATTACAGCATTTGTTAAACCCAAATCTGTTGTCCCAACTCACATTGAATTTGTCGACATTGCCGGCCTCGTCAAAGGCGCCAGCAAGGGCGAGGGATTGGGCAACCAATTCCTTTCTCACATTCGTGACTGCGATGCCATCGTGCAGGTCGTTCGATGTTTCGAAGAAGGCGACGTCATTCACGTCAATGGCAGCGTCGATCCGATTCGCGATATTGAAGTGATCGAAACAGAACTTATGCTTGCTGACCTGTCAGTTGTTGAAAAGCGTCTCGACAAATACCAAAAACTTGTCAAAAGTGGCAGCAACAAAGCAGCCGTAGCTGCTGCTGAAGTTTTAACGAGACTCAAAACTGCTCTCGACGCAGGAACCCCCACTCGAGACGTCGAACTTTCTGAAGATGACCTTGAGGCCATCAAAGACGTGCAACTCATCACAAGGCTCCCCGTTCTTTACGTTGGAAACATAGATGAAGCTTCCGCTGGAAGTGGTGTCGAAAATGACAATCCACTTTTTGCTAGTGTTAAAAAATATGCAACTGAGCGGGGCAACGATGCCGTCGCCATCTGTGCAAAAGTAGAATCCGAATTAGCCGAACTTCCTAAAGAAGATCGGGCCTCATTCCTTGAAGACTTAGGACTCAAACATTCAGGACTTCAAAGACTGGTAACAGCTGCCTATGGTCTACTTGGACTTATCACCTATTTTACGGCAGGTGAGCAAGAAGTAAGAGCGTGGACCATTCGCAAAGGATGGAAAGCTCCGAAAGCCGCAGGAGTGATTCACGGTGATTTTGAACGTGGATTTATCGCCGCGGAAACTTATGCTTATGCCGACCTCATGAAGCACGAAAGTGTATCCAAGATCAAAGAAGCCGGGCTTATGCGTAAAGAAGGAAAAGAATACGTCGTCAAAGACGGCGATGTGATGTTGTTTCGTTTCAATGTTTAGTGGAAAGCTTCACATTTTGATTGGCTCTATACTGCATAGAATTGCAGCCGCCAGGCCGCGATTTGCCGCTACAGCAATCGCCTTTGTCTTAGTATCCACAAATGTTCTAGCCAATCTCGAAGGCGATCAATGGCTGTTTCGACTAGACACACAAACCTACCGGTTTAAGCGCGAAGGAAATGTCCGCGGAACTCCCCTCGTATGCCTGCCTGAGATTGCCCAGAAACTTGGATTAAAATTTGAATACAATCCCAGAGAATTTGAATTTTTACTCATCAACACGAAGACATCCAACTCCCTTCGAGCTCGGTCCTATTCCAACAATGTCATATTGAATCTAAAGAAAGGCAAGGACAGAGAGCGCCTCGTCGTCCAGCTATCACGAAGTCCAGAATTTGTCGGAGACAAACTATGTGTCCCTATCGAATTTGGCGACCGGGCCATCAAGCCCCTTTTCAATTCTAAGATTCCAGACACCCCTGTTTACGTTACCGATGAGCGCCGACTCTCGAGCATCAAAGTCATCATCGACCCCGGCCATGGGGGAAATGACATTGGTGCCAGCAGCCACCTACACAACGAAGAACAAATTGTTTTGAATTTTGCAAAAGACCTCAAGAAAGCCCTCGAAAAGAAAGGTGTTGGAACATTGCTCACCCGCGATCGGAGCATATTCACGACACTCTCAGAAAGAGCTCGTATGGCCAACCAAAGCCCCGCAAAACTCTTTCTCTCTATTCACGTCAACGCCCAAGATACAGATAGCAACCTTAGCGGATTCGAGCTCTACATTCTCTCTCTAGTCGGGGATGATGCAGCAGGAAGAGCTGCTGTTGCCAGAGAGCAGCAAATGATTCCAAATGATTTACCGGAAGGCTTTGAAAAAGCAGCCGCAGATTTGAGGGCTGGAGCCAACTTTGAATCATCACTCAAATGGGCTGAAACCATTCGAGGAGCGGTAAAGCCATTTATTCCCCCATCATCAAGCCGTCCCATTCGGATGGCCCCCTTTTACGTTCTTTATGCGGCTCAGATGCCTGCCGTTTTACTAGAGCTCGGATACATCAAACAGCAAGAAGACATGAGCAGAATCTTGACCCCTGACTCACGAAGCAAAATCATTGAGAGTCTTGCAAAAAGTATCGCAAAGAAGTTGCAAGTAGAGTCTGCATCACCTTAAAACGGTAATATGACTACGACTCGTTCAGAAAACAGAAGCCCTGACCAAAAACGCGAAATCAAAGTTCAACTTGATTATTACGATTACGCCGAGGGCTCCTGCCTGATCGAATTTGGCAGAACCAAAGTTTTGTGTGCTGCTACTGTCGAAGAATTTATTCCTCCGCACCTTCGCGGACAAGGCAAAGGCTGGGTTACTGGCGAATACAACATGCTTCCAAAATCAAGCAATGAACGTATTCGTCGTGAACGGCAGAAAGTTGGTGGCCGAACTTTCGAGATTCAACGACTCATCGGTCGGGCTTTAAGATCTGTTGTCAAAAGTGAGTGGCTCGGCGAACGCACGATCACTCTAGACTGCGATGTCATTCAAGCCGATGGCGGAACTCGAACTGCAAGTATCACTGGTGCCTACATTGCGCTTGTTCAGGCGGTTCATCACCTTAGAAAGAAAGGAAAGATTTCTGATTCTTTCCCATTTCCTATCGCTTCCTACGTTTCTGCGATCAGTGCAGGTATTGTGAAAGGCGAGGCCGTTCTAGACCTCGACTATAAAGAAGACTCTACTGCTGATACGGATATGAATTTTGTTATGACAGATTCTGGCAAAATGATTGAGATCCAAGGAACGGCAGAGAAAGAACCCTTTAGCGAAGAGGAGTTTCAAAAACTTCTAATTCTCGGGAAAAAAGGTTGCATCGAGCTTTGCGAGCTTCAAAAAGAATTGCTTGGCCCACTTGCCTGGAGAAAGAGCTAAGCTTTAAATTGCTAGCATGACAGCTTCTTCCCCAACAGCCTCTTCCCAGAACAAGCGCCCGCTACTAAAGGGGAACCTGATTATCGGAACCGGCAACCCAGGCAAGCTCAAGGAGCTTGAGCCAATGATCCTAGAATATTTTGACGTCGCCGGTAAAATTGTGGGCAAAGCTCCTGATGGAGCCATAGAGAGTGCCCCAGATTTTGAGGGCAACGCTAAGATCAAAGCAGATTATATTCAAGAAAGACTATCTACAGAAGAAGCAAAACACTCCTGGATCCTCACAGATGACTCAGGACTTTGCGTTGACGCCTTAAATGGAGCCCCGGGGGTGATTTCCGCACGGTATGCTGGCGATCATGTCGCGCCCGAACTGCACATGCAGAAACTACTTCAAGAACTGAAAGCGTCAGCTCCGGAGCAAACTAACTTTCCAGCTCACTATGCCTGTGTTCTCTATTTACTTTCACCTGAAGGACAACGCTATCAAGCGCTCGGAAAATGCCATGGCGAAATTATCCCTGATAAAAAAGGTAACTCTGGCTTTGGCTATGATCCTGTTTTTTATTATCCAGACTTAGACAAAACTTTTGCTGAGATTGATTACGAAACAAAAAATCAATTTTCCCACAGAAGAAATGCCTTTGTTGAACTCCAAAAACTACTAGTAGTTTTATGTTTATTCTTCTTCACACCTTTCGCCCACTCAAAAGAAGCTTCCATTCATATGTCTCAATGGCTAACAGAGCTACTTCAAACGGATTTGTTTCAAGCAGAATCATATCGTGGAGAAGAACTAAGCACCTCCACCATTTCAGTATCTCATACTGAAGTAAAGAAACACTTCCCAGCCATAATCTCTTTTCTCGAGACACAAAAGGTTCGAGTAAGCAACAAAAATTGGGATCTCATCTCCATCCCCAAGCACTTGCAAATGCCATCAGGTCGCCCAACTCAGGAATGGTTCAACAAATCCCTTCTCAGCTATACGGAAACCTCATCTCGAAAAAATTATATTTTTCTCGCCGTAGACACAACCAGTGGTTGCAACTCGGGATGTGCCCCGATTCAATTTTACATAGCTTATGAGAAGCTTTCCAAGAGATTTTACCTTGTTAACGATCCCGCCTTTCCTCTCAAAAAGAAAAATCACGAATCGCTCAGCTCGAAGGAGTTAAAATTTTTAGAGGACAATATGAATAAGATTCCCGGACTCATAAAGTCCGTCATGTCCCCCTCAGCATTGACTCAAAAAATAGGCGCCCAAGAACAAACCTGGCCCATCCATAAAAAATCATTGGTAAATGGTGGAGCCTACACCTCTTACCGAGTTTACGAGTCGACTTTAGTGTTACTTGATACACTTGCCATTGACTCCAAGACACAGATCACTCTACGAAAAATATCTGATCTTGCAGGAGAGCTCTACAGAATAGGCGACAAGGCTGCCGCCAAAAAGGTTGCAGAAGAAGCTACGAAACTCTTAAAATCTTCTGAACTTCCTATCTCTAGTCAGCGCTACATGAATCGAGTCTTTCAGCTTGCCACGCTCTACCCGTATGTCGCGGGGATTAAAGACGGCCGAGCCGATTTCGGCCAAACACTTCAAAAGTTAAAACTAGCTAAGTTTGATCCAAAGCTGTATTGCGCCCTTTTTCTTGAAATGGCGGCTCGCCCTGAAACTCAAAATCTTGTTAAATCTAGCTTAAACATGGGGAAGATTAAGCCCTGCGGAGATTCTGGCCTGCCTTGGGTCACATTTCTTTCCGGCCAAAAAACAGGAAGCAGCGCCGAAAAGGCCTTAGGAAAAAATATTCCAGAAATAATTCTGGAGCGACCAGAAGTATTGAAGTCTCTCTGGAACAAACTTTCGTCTTCTGAGCTTAAGATTCAAGCAGCTGCCGAGCTTAAGACACGCTATCCAGAAGAATCAAAAAGCATTTCCGTATCCGCCATCAATCTTCAGAATTACTATCAAACCCTCAAAGCCGCCTATGCAGCGAGCCTTAGACCAGAACTAGGCACTCTCCCAAATGTTGAGCTCGTTTCAAATCACGAAACTAAAAACTTCGTGAGACCAGAAAAACAAATATACATAGTATTTGGAAGCTGGTGCTCACATTGTCGAGATCTTCTCAAAATGTTAAGTGAACTTTCACTTTCTGAAGCTGAATGGAAAAAGATTGCGCTTGTCGAACTTAAAGCCAATGGCGATTCCCCAGAGAAAGCGATCAACCTCTGCAATAGCTTTAATATTCCAAAAGAAACTTGTTCAGAGATTGGAGTGCTTCCCTCCACACCTGCTGGAGACAAATATAAAACTGACTTGAATCTTTTCAACGTTCCGCGAATCATCGTCACCGATAAGAAAAACCAAATCATCGACTTTAATTTTCAGCTTCCTACAGAAAGTCCTGAACTCAGCAAACAAAAGCTCGGTTGGATAGCTGAGCTTACAAAGTAGCACAAGTAAGTCGCCTCAAAAGTAGTTTAATTGAGAGAGGTTGCTAGCGTTTTTTATATTCAAGTATTTTAAAATAGCTAGGGTTGTCCGTTTGGCCAATGCGTGCGCCCGAGGAGTTTTCCAAAGTGATTCTAGAATTAAGCCACCTTGTAAAAGACTGCGCCTCTATGTCTGTTTTCAAAAACGCTCGTTTCGATAGACCGAGCAACTTCAAAGGAACCCGAACCGACACATCCTCACGACTGCGATGGATTGAAGTCGACCTGTTTCGATCACGAGAAAATTTTTGATGGAAAAAAGTTCTTAGCTCTACATAATCTTTTCCCGGACTAGCAATCCACTGAGACCTAATTCTCCAATTTCGTCCGCTGGCTCTCGCCCCATGCGGCAACAAATGATCCGGAATCTTCACCTTGCGAAATCTTCTCTGCGAGAGGAGCTCAGGACTACGTGATTCGAAGACCGAGTTAAACACCACACTAGACGCCTGCCAGCCGTAACGAGAAGGAAAAGCACAGTGCCCTCCGGCTTCGGTTTCCAACTTATAAATTTTTCGATGCGGTCCGTTCGGAAGATCTGCTCTGTAGGCGACTTTCGAATTAGACTCATAGAGCACAATATCGTCATCTTTGGGCGCCCAAGAAAAAATGGGGCGCGACAGCTCAGGGATAACGCTAGTCGATGAATCTAGATTCGTCCAAAATTGCTTAGAGCGATCTACTCCATAATTTTCAAAAGGGGGAAGTGCCCAGTCAGCACTCGAAAGTCGGCGCTCATAGAAATCCTGAGTCCCAGAAACGAACATTTCCCGAAGTTCCTGCTGACTTGGCTTGTAAGATTCTGGCTGTCCAGAAATCCAAGGATCAAAAAACGGAACAAAAGACAGCACTTTTGCTACATTGCCCAAAACAGCTTTTCTGACAAGCTTAGCGATAAAGGCGCTACTTGTAATGTGCTCTAATGAGGACTTCAAATCCACAACAGGACACCCAACGGCAACGGTGGCAAACAGCGGATCCCTGCGATTCGGCAAATGATCGGCATAAGCCGCAGCATAATAGGATGAGTGACCGCCCAGACTCGTCCCAAAAAGGTGTATTTTTGAAACATATTTGGAATATGGCCACGCTCCAGATTCGATAAGCTGCGCAATCTTCACTAACTGACGCCCCTCCTGAAGTCCTCCGACCGCAAAAATTTTATTTTCTTTAACAAAGTGTTCACTTGAATTCGATGGCATCAAAAGCACATGGAACGGTCCCATATCGAAGAACATAATAGCCATTTGCCTTAGCGCCGCATCACCAGAATCACATCCAAGTCCACATTGAAAAATCACTAACGGGCGCCTTACGCCTCCGGGCTTAAGACCCAAATACCCACGATATTTTAGATTCTCTCCCGTAGATGATTCTGGCAGCGTAAAAGTAACAGGCCGAAAATCGGGGTGACTCCTGTAGTCATACTCAAGGAGTTCAAGCTCCGCATAATCGATGATCTTTGCGACATTTCCGCCATCGAGCTCATCACCACAGAGATCAAAGTATTTCTGAAGTTTGTTTTCCAAACTAGCCCAAACTCTAGGATTGTTAAGGGAGTCACTAAGTCCCGCCGATTTTTTAAAATGGTAAGCCAGCTCATCCCGAAGCACCTCAGGCCTACAATGTGGAGAGACATTAAAATCTTCGCTGCCTCTTACGATCCAGGCTTCAGAAATGACAGGCTGGAACAAACATGTGGCTAGCAACAGACTAAAAGCCGACCTAAAAGCCGACTGAAGGATTGAATTTTTGGGCGAGCGCCATCTGAGTATATTTCTAAAATATCGGCTTAGGGCTTTCGAACAAATCATTCTGCTTACTTCCTGTAACTTCACTCGGAAGAACGCGAGTCCCGCAGGACTCACCTTCTTCACTTAAAGGGGCCATCCTAGCTCCTTCAAAGTGACTCCAGAAATGATCTATGACAAGTTCCCTTGTCGCTGCGTAATCGTGGTGTTTGCCAGTCTCCCTAAGGAGATCGGTCATTACGTTTGCTTGGAATCCACATGGACGTAACGATTTCCAGGGCTCAAGTCCAGTATTAAAATTGAGGGCGAGGCCATGAAAACTCACCCATCTTCTCACGGCAATACCTATGCTTGCGATTTTGCGCTCAGAGGGGCCTGGAACGCCGTCTAAGCCCTCTTGCTTGAGAAAAGCCTCAGACTTTGAAGTGATCCAAACTCCAGTTTTTTCACAGATAGCTCGGGACTCAAGCCCCTCGGCAGCCAACACCGAAATCAGCCAGGCTTCCATAGAACGGATCAAATTCACCACTCCAGCCCTAGCCCAAGACTTCGACCCTCTCGCCAATTGAAAAATAGGATAGGCCACGAGTTGGCCCGGGCCATGATAAGTGGCAAGACCACCACGTTCGATATTTACGACCGGAATCCCCTTGGGATCAAGGAAAGGAGCTTCGCCTCTCTGGGCCCCCCGTCCGAGTGTGATCACAGGATCATGCTCACAAAAGAGCATGGTATCGGGAATTTCTCCCGCATGACGTTTGGCAAGAATGTCTTTTTGAATCTCCAAAGCTTTCAAGTATTCGATGCGGCCGAGGTCAATCACATCAATGCGCTGAGCCCCTTCTCCGAATGACGTGTAAACTTCGTATTTCATGTCTCTTTCCTAATTTGAGAGAGTTAGCACCTAACAGCTAAACTTCTTAGCGAAGCTCAGCTGCCGGACCTTTGGTAGGTTTCTTTTTCTCATAAATGTGAACGGCCATTCCATGAACTGATTCCGCAGCTTCCATGATGGTCTCAGGAAGGGTCGGATGAGCGTGCACCGTCCGCGCGACGTCTTCTGCTGTTGCGCCCATTTCAATAGCCATAGCAACTTCTTGAACCAGGTTAGAAACCTCAGGTCCCACCATGTGAGCGCCTAGAAGACGATCTGTCTTCTTATCAGCAATCAATTTCACAAATCCAGCAGACTCGCCAGTCGTAAGAGCACGACCGTTGGCAGCGAAGGGACATTTTCCAATGACAGGATCCCAACCAGCCGCACGAGCTGATTCTTCCGTATGTCCAACACCAGCAATTTCAGGATCAACAAAAATCGCCCAAGGTAGAGCTTTGATATCCATAGAAACATTTGGATTGGAGAAAGTCTCAACACAAACCAGGCCTTCTTTACTGGCCTTGTGAGCGAGCATAGCTCCCCCAATCACATCGCCAATGGCATGAATGCCTGGGACATTTGTTTCGAGCCTAGAATTCACCTTGATGAAACCGCGATCATTGAGCTCAACGCCAACCTTATCGAGCTTCAGACTTGCTGTTCGAGGACGACGCCCAACAGTGAGCAATGCCCAATCGCAATCGATTGCGATGGCCTTGCCAGCTTTGTCTTCAGCATGAACGATGGTTTTTCCTTCGCCTTTGCTTTCTACTTTTGTAACCTTCGTCTCGAAGTGAAGCTTAACGCCTTTTTTCTTTAGACGGCGTTGAACCACATCAACACATTCTTTGTCAGTGTCTCCAAGAAGTCCTGAAGCAAACTCCACAACCTCTAGCTCAGTGCCGAGTTTAGTAAAAAAGCTACCAAGCTCCAAACCAATAACTCCACCGCCGATAACGACAATCTTTTTTGGTGTTTTAGTCACATCAAGAGCTTCTTTAGATCCCAAGACCGATTTGCCATCGATCTTTAGGTTCGGGAATTCAGCACTGAAAGATCCTGTCGCGATGATAACCTTATCTGCAAGAACGACGTCGTCTTTTCCAGAGCCCTTACCACCATCATAAGAATCGACAGCACCGATAACTTTAATCTTCTTCGTGCCATCAGCTTCAACGCTTTCAAACTCACCAGTTCCCTGGAAAGCGGTAACGCCATTAGCTTTGAGAAGTTGTCCAATACCACCAGTTAACGTTTTGACAATGTTTGCTTTCCAATCGATTAGCTTAGGAAGATCGACTCGGAATTTTTCAAAGATCAGTCCGTATTTTTCGCCCTCTTGAACGCGATCAATAATATGGCCGGTGCTAATAAGAGCTTTGGATGGGATACATCCATAGTTCAGACACTCACCGCCCATTTTATGGCCTTCGATGATCGCCGTTTTAAAACCATTTTGAGCGGCGCGAATGGCAGCCACATAGCCGCCAGGTCCTGCTCCGATAACTACAACATCAAATTTTTGAGACATTCAAAAATCCTTTCTTTAATTAAACCAGTTCCATCAACAAACGAGCAGGGTTCTGAAGCCGCTCAATGATCGCGTTGCTAAAGTAACCGCCCACAGCTCCATCAACCACACGGTGGTCGAAGGAGAATGAGATGTGCATTGTTTTGCCAACATAAAGCTCACCGTCTTTCGCAAGAGGTTTCTCTTGGATTTTGTAGACGCCCATGATGCCCACTTCTGGATAGTTGATGATCGGAGTCGCAAAGAGTCCACCAATGTTGCCCATGGAAGTGATCGTGAAGGTAGATCCACGAAGCTCTTCAGAAGTCGCCTTGCCAGCACGAACTTTTCCAGAAAGCTCACTAATTTCTTGAGCGATCTGAAGAAGTGATTTGCGGTCAGCATTCTTGATCACAGGAACCACAAGACCATCGGGAGTCGCAACAGCGATACCGATGTTGTATTCTTTCTTGTAGACAAGGTCAGAACCTTTTTCAGTTTCCTCAAGTTGAGCATTTACAACCGGGAACTCTTTCAACGCACCGACAACCGCTTTCACAATAAAGGGAAGGTAAGAGATTGAAACACCGTATTGCGCTCCAACTTTCTTAGCTTCTTCGCGAAGGCTTACAAGTTCGCTACATTCAAATTCATCAACATAAGCGTAGTGAGGAGCCGTGAATTTACTCTTGCTCATCGCCTGAGCGATCACTCGGCGAAGACCGCGCATAGGCACACGCTCTTCAGCAGCAGGGGCCGCAGCAAGATCGCGATAGAAATAATCAGGCACCGGCTTCGTCGCCGGTTTTGAAGCAGCTTGAGGCGCAGCGAACGAAGAGCTTGGTGCTGAACTAGCAAAGCTAGGAGCGCCCGCCTGAACCGCACCAGCACCATTGTTCAAGTAACGAAGAAGGTCTTCTTCAAGAACTCGGTTTCGAGAACCAACTTTTGGTCCCGTTCCAGGAACCTGAGAGAGATCCACACCAGACTTCTGAGCCATAGCTCTTACAATCGGAGCAGCTGGCACATCGTGAGCTGGAAGACTTGCGCCACCAGAATACGCTGCAGCTTGTGGGGCTGGAGCCACTGGCGCGGATGTCGGCGCGGATGTTGGAGCGGATGTTGGAGCGGCTGTTGTAGCCGCTGGAGCTTTCGGCGCTTCGGCCTTAGGCGCAGCTGCCTGGGCCGCACCAGCTTCAACTTCAGCGAGCACTTGACCAACTTTGATCATGTCGCCTTCTTCAGCCTTCAAAGCTTTGATCGTTCCACCAACTGGAATCGGCACTTCAACCGTAGCCTTATCAGTCATAACTTCAATCACAGGCTGATCAGCCTCAACAACGTCACCGGCCTTTACTAGCCACTGAATCAATTCGCCCTCAACAACACCTTCACCAATATCTGGTAATTTAAAATCTGCCATGTCCAATACTCCTATCTATCCAATTTTCTATTCGTAAAATTGCTTACTAACTTTTTAATCCTAAACAGCTTACCCCAAGTTCTTGCGAAATCAGGTTAGCTCGGAAATCATTTCCTTCAATATTTCTTCAAGGTCCTTCGGCTGAGGAATGCTAGCCTCTTCAAGAGGAGGCGCAAGCCCCACTCCAGGGATATGGGCCCCTGCCAATACGCGAGGCTTCGCTCGCAGATTGTAATAATGCTCTTCAATCGTTCGGCGAAGTAAGTGCTCACCGAAGTTAGTAATTTCCGTGTCCTCATTGAGGAAAACCACTCGACCCGTTTTCAATACTGAAGAAGAAATAGCCGACCAGTCGTAAGGATAAAGCGTTCGTAGATCCAAGACCTCAATCTGACCATAACCTTCGGCAGATAATTTCTCAGCCACAGCTTTCGCGACGTGAACCATGCGTCCGTAGGTAACTACGGTTGCCGCCTCACCCTCACGAACCACATTGGCTTTGCCAATTTCGATATTTGAGAATTCAAGCGCAGGCCAGTTAGGAACCCAGTTCTTACGAGCTTCCCCAACAGGCGCGTCGATACGTTCTTTAAGTTCTTTGTCATCTTCCGGCTCGCCCGGAATGAGCTCCTCGCCCTTGATACGAAGCAAAGCCTTAGGCGCCATGAACATCACTGGGTTCGGATCTTGGATTGCTGACAACAGCAATCCATAAGCATCGCGAGGCGTGGATGGCATGACGATCTTCCAACCAGCGAGTCTCGTAGCCCACGCGTCGAAAGAATGCGAGTGGTAAACACTTCCATGGATACCTGCACCAACAGGAGTCATCACAACCATATCAAGCGGATACTGTCCGTTCGAGCACCAGTTGTTATTGCCCGCGAGTTTCAACAAATCGATGGTGTTAAAAATGTAATCACAGAACTGAATTTCTGCGACAGGCTTTTGTCCCGCAAGCGCAAGTCCAATAGCCGCACCGATAATACCGCGCTCATCTAGAGGCGTGTTCCAAGTGGTTTTCAAACCTTGCGTGCAAGTGAAGACGCCGCCTAGAGGAGCGCCCACGTCTTCACCAAAAATATCGGTTACGCCTAACTTATCTTCACCGTAGTGAAGCGCCATACGAATGGCTTGAGCCATGCTTGCCATTAGAAATCCCTCCCAGGAACACCACCACGCGCTCCACCAGCAAAGGTGTGGTCGTGGGCAGTGGAAGCGTCTGGATAAGCTTCATTCTTTACTTCCTCGTGAGCCGCTTGCGCTTCAGCGTAAGCCTGTTTTTTGAAATCTTCGATTTCGGACTCTGTAATCCATTTGTTCTTCACAAGCTTCTTTTCGAACTGCTCAATGCAGCATACCTCTTCTGTCACACGTGCAGCACCTGAAGAGGAGCTATGTCCGTGCAGACGAGAAACTTTCACCTCTAAGAAATAAGGCCTGGAAGTTTCACGAATGTGATCAAAAGCTGTTTGGACCGCAGCCCAAACTTTCTCAGGCTGATTCCCGTCAACAACGGCTGCTTCGATACCGAAAGCTTTCGCTCTGTCAGCTATGTGTTTTTCACCATGTTGAGTGCTTCCTGGGGTGGAAATACCATAGCCGTTGTTTGTTGTGATGATCAGCATCGGCAATTCAAAGCCGGGCCGAGACGCCCAGATCAAACAGCTAGCGAATTCGCCCTCTGCCGTTCCTGCATCACCGCCAACAACGACTGTGACACCTTTAGTTTTGTTTTGCTGATGAGCCCTTCGCTGAGCAATGCCCGTTCCGATGGCGCAAGCAAATTGGGTCTCAATCGGAGACGTCACAGGAACAATGTTCCATTCTTTTTTACAAATGTGAGCCACGAAGTTTCTTCCGCCAGAAAACGGATCATTCGCCGTGTTCTTCATCTGTCTAACGAAATCAATCATGGGAGATCCCATGGTCAGTGCGATTCCATTACTGCGGTAATGGAGGTGAAGGAAATCATAATCAACACCATGCCCCTTGTGGACCTGAGCTCCAAGAGCCACAGAGAAGGCTTCCTCCCCTGGACCGCCGATCCAGAAGTAGCCATCGCCAGAACGCATCATCTTAATCAAACGTTCTTCAAGAGCACGAATGCGAAGCATCTGCTTGAAGTAATAAATCGAAAAGTTTTTGTCTTTAAACGGCTGAGCCGGAATGCTTGCTGGTTTCTCTAGAGTTGCCATAGAAATTTCACTCATTTCTATCTCCTTCAAATTTCCTGTTGCTTAGATTTTTGATTTTTTTGATTCTCAGGAAGAAGTAATTCACCATCACTTCTCATACCCTTAAGAATTTTTTCAATGTAATACTCTCCAGCTTTATAGCTAGAGCGAACAAGCGGCCCACTAGCCACGTAAGCAAATCCCAAATCTTCACCAATACGCGCCCACTCAGAAAACTTTTCTGGACTTACGAAGGCCTCAACCGGAAGTTTGCGATGTGTGGGCTGCAGATACTGGCCAAGTGTGAGCACCGACACTCCAACTGAGAGCAAGTCCTTCATCGTCTGGAGAACTTCTTCATCCGTTTCACCAACGCCCAACATGATGGAAGATTTGGTTGCGACCGTGTGGCCGATTTTCTCAGAACGTTTCTTGTATTCTTCAAGAACCATCAGTGATTGTTTGTAGGTCGCCCTTGGGTCGCGCACCTTAAGCTGAAGCGATTCTACAGTTTCAATGTTGTGAGCAAGGACATCGGCCCTTCCATCGACCATGATATCGATGCAATCGGACCTTCCGGCCCAATCGGGTGTTAGTGTCTCAACGAGAAGACCAGGGACCATAGCCTTGGTTTGGCGAACAGTTTCCGCAAAATGGCTAGCTCCATGGTCAGGCAAATCATCGCGATCCACGGATGTGAGAACAATATAGGACATTCCCATGTCTTTAACCGTCGCTGCGATTTTTTCTGGCTCATGAGGATCGAGCTGCATCTTAGGGTTGCCTGTGGTGACAGCACAGAATTTACATCCACGAGTGCAAACTTCTCCCAAAAGCATGAAGGTTGCCGTTCCACCTGCCCAACATTCTCCAATGTTTGGGCATCGAGCTTCTTCGCAAACCGTTGCGAGCTTATGTTTGCGGCTGACTTCTTTGAGCCACTTAAATTTCTCACCGCCAGGAGCACGAACCTTCAGCCATTCAGGTTTGGGATGGCGAGCACTCAAAAGCTTGGAATCATTGTCAGACATAGCCCCCTTGTTTCATACGTTTGGACCCCTCAGGTCAACCATTAATGCGCCGCATTTTACCAAAAGATTATTAGTGCTTAGCCCCAAATCAAGCCTTGTTTCTCGGCTATCGCAGTCGTTTAATAAGAGAATGACATCTTCACCCAGCTCTACCCGTATTGAGCGCAATCTCATGTGGGTAGGAAAAGACTATAACGGTTTAAAATTAAAGACGAAATTTGAATCACATCTCAATCACGCCTTTGCGGGCCCCGAGGAACACTATTCCTGGCATTGGGAGCAGTTTCAAACCCCCTCAGAAGTTGAACTTTTCCTCCTCAAAGAACCCGTCCCCCACCTCACCATCATCAACCCTTGTGAGGAGCTTCCCCCCGGCCATGAATCATGGGCCCACCTCTGCTCTGGACTCAAGTCGCTAGCCTCCAATGTTTGCATCTTAGCTTTGAGTCCTAATGAATCAGCTCCTAGTGGCGACGAAGCCCTTAGTTGGCTCGATCAAGGAGCTGACGGCCTCATCAACCTCAATGCAGAATTCGACAACACTTACGGATTGCTCCGTGAACTTTTAACAATTCCTCTGAAGACTTTTCACTCTAGACACGCCAGAGTCGCTGCAAGGCACCAGGTAACGGTTCGTCTTTCGAGCTTCACTCAGGCTATGGTTTCCGAAACAATAAACATTGGAACTGGTGGAATTTTTATTCGAAGTGTCCCCCCCAATGTCACCGTCGGAGATACGGTAGAGTTTGTTCTGCGATTTTCAGACACAATAGCTGATTTCGCGGGATCGGAAACACGGTCCAAACTTGTCGATAAGGTAGATGAAGAAGTTGGTGCTTCCATTCGAGTGGCCAGCTCAGATTTGTCCGGTGTCGGCAAAGTTGCCTGGGTGAGACAAAGTCCTAAAGGCGATCTTCCTGAAGGAATCGGAGTAGAGTTTGTTCAGCTCTCAGAAGAAAGTAGTGACAAACTGAAGGATTTCGTTGCAAGTCGACGAGTAAAAGCGTTTATTCCGAAATCGTGAAACCCCACAGGAAGCTGCCTCATATTGCCGTCGTCGGCGCCGGTTACGCCGGACTTCCTTTCGCCATGAGACTCATTCACCTCGCCAAAGACAAATGCCGCATCAGCGTGATCAATCCCGACCCGAAGCAAGAACTTACTTGTGATCTCTACCGAACACTTCGAACGGGCAGATCATATCTTTTACCTTTCTCTAAAATGTTAAAACAAAATGGTATCGATTTCATAGAAGGAAGTCTTCATGAAATTGAGCCGGATAAAAACCTCATTCATGTTCGGTCTCAATCTGCCAGGGAGATCCACTACGACAAATTGGTGCTAGCCACAGGTCTTCACCTCAAAAATCCAGAAATTGGCGGACTTAAAGAACTCCTCGATCAAGACCGTGAATCCATGAGAAAAAGAATTTTCTCATTCAAAAAAAATATCCACGCTCACTCCCTCAGACTTGCCATGACACGAATTGGATGGGGAGACGACAAGAGAACCTCTAGCAAAGACAACTTTGTAGTGATTCTTGGAGCAGGCAGTACAGGCCTTGAAGTCGCAGGCGAACTCGCAGCACTTCGAGGAAGAAACTCCAAAGACCGGATCATCTTAGTGGATGAAAAGTCCAAATTGCTAAACGACTTCTCCCCCTTTGCCTCTAAGACATTAAACAAAAAACTCAGAAAGATGAACATTGAAACTGTCTTAGGCTCTGCCGTTGTGTCTGCAAACGAAAGTGAAATTCACCTTCAAAGCGGACAAGTCATCCCCTGGGAACTTCTAGTACTTTGCACGGGAACGCTGGCCGCACCGTCGTGGAGTGAAGGAATTTCCAATAACCCTTTTGAAAAAGGTTTTTCCGTTACAGACCAATTCCAATTCCAAAAATTTGAAGACATCTATGCTATTGGAGATCTTGCTCGATATCAACGCCATCCCAGAGCACAAAACAGCATCCTGCCGAAGCGCGCCCAGTTCGCCTACCAATCAGGAAAATACCTCGCAAGTCACCTCAGCAACGAGCTACATAAAAACAAAAAAGCGTCGGACAGCTTCAAAGAAACAGATCTAGGATACCTGGTGAGCCTGGGCCCCAAGGACGGAATCGCAAGATTAGGCCCGCCCATCCAATCCAAGTTTGGTCGCGCGCTCTCCCCCTTTATCCAAGGACAAAAAGTCGACCACATGAAGAGACTGATCCGACTCAATTATCTATTGCAGTTAAGAGCTGAGCGCTTCAAACTTTTTTGATACGTCGCCCCTTATAGCAATCTACAAATTCCTCATATGAATTTCAATTTCTTCGGCGTAGCGCGGAAGACCTTTAGTTAGAATTTCTCCAGGCCCCCTGGACTTAACCAAAATGTCGTCTTCAATTCGCACACCAATCCCGCGATACTTTGCAGGAACACTCTTATCTTCAGGCAAAAAATAAATTCCAGGCTCGACCGTGAACACCATTCCCGGCTTAAGCTTCACGTCTTTTCCATTTTCTGTGTATGGACATTCATCATGAACATCTAAGCCCAACCAATGACCTGTTCCATGAGGAAAGTATTTGCGATGCTTGCCAGACTTAATGATGTCTTTGGTGTTGCCCTTGAGAATTTTCAAAGTCTTCAGCCCCTCGACAATGACTTTAGTCGCTGTCTCGTGAATCTTAGGATAAGAAACTCCATTTTTTGCGACGCGAATAGATTCATAGTGAGCTTCGCCAACAATTTTCATAATGCTCATCTGTTCGGGAGAGTAGGTTCCGCTGACCGGAAATGTTCTTGTGATATCTCCAGCGTAATTTTGATATTCACACCCCGCATCGATGAGCAAAAGTTCTCCTGCCTTCATCTGACGGTTATTGGAGCCGTAATGAAGAATCGTAGCATTAGCCCCCGATGCGACAATAGAATTATAAGACGGCTCAAGAGCACCCTGTCTTTGGAATTCTCCTTCTATCGCTGCCTGAATTTCATACTCCCATCGACCAGGAGCCAAGGTTTCTAGGGCCTCTAAATGACCATCAACTGTAATGCTCGCGGCCTTTCTTAAGGTCTCAATTTCATGTTTATCTTTCACAAGTCTCATTCGAGAAACATGCGGCTTGATGTCTTCCACTGAATCAATACGAGCCAATCCTTGACGCAGTTTTCCGCGGCATCGATCGATAAGCGCAAACAAGTCATCACGCAGCGAAGCTTCCGAAAAAGCGTTCGTCAAGACTCTGACACTTATTCCTTTCGGTCGAGAAGCTAAGAATTCTCTAATTTGCGCCTCTAACTCGTCGTTCAAAAATGCCTTGTGCGCGCCAAAGACCTTTTCTGCCCCCTTGGGACCATAGCGCTTCCCCGTCCATTGCTCCATGGATGCATCGCGATTCATTGTAAACATCTGAAATTTAGGGGCGCCCTTGGATTCGCGCCACAACATGAAAGATGACTGCGCTTCTGGGAAGCCCGTCAAATAAAGAAATGATGAATCTGGCCTAAATGTGTACTCACTGTCATGGTTTCTCGCCTTCTCAAGTGTGTTAAAATAGAGAATGAGATCAACAACGGGACGTATTTTTTGACTCAAAGATTCGCGTCGTTTTTTGTAAACTTCTAAAGGTAGATAACGTGGGATCATGCAACATTTAATAGCACGAAGGCTTGAAAGTGTCACAGCAAGATCTAAGATTAAAAGGTGACTAAAGTTATGGGAATGAAATCAAAAATTAAAATCGGCCTAGCTTCACTTTTGTTTGTATCGCAAACGGTAGCGGCAGATGATTTGCTAAACGCCATTGTCGACGGCCCCCGACTTCCCAACTACAAAGAAGAACTAAAGCACATCTATCCAGGCGCCGACCGCATCGAAGAATATTCTTTCCTTCCTCGTGAATGGGGTGGCACCACCTTGATGGGACTCATCGGAAGACTTGTTGGCGACCGCGCCCAAAAACCTTTCGAGACGATCGACACCAAACGTTACATTTACCGAGCCTACAAGGGCGAGGAAGCTCTCGGAGTCTCACACGGATCAACCGTCGAGGCTCATGGAAAGCCTCTCGACCTACATGTGTTTTACAACGCAGACACTAGCGTCCGAGATGTTCGAATCGACAACGCACCAGACGATGTTCTCGCAAGACTTTCCTCGGGCGGCTACCTTAGCCAATTTGTGAATAGGACGGCGAATGATTTTAGCGTTGTTATTGGAAGACGTGGACGCGTGAGAGATTGGGGAGAGTTTGCCAAAGTTGCTCGTCGCCCACAAAACAAAACGGACCAGGCCTACTTCAATCGCATCGTTAGGGGCATGCGTTTCAACACAGCCTTCGTAGAAATCGCCTACTTCATCGGACAAAGTCCACTAGGACCATCTATTAAAGTAGAAAATTAAGTCAGGGACTCAGTCTCGCCCGTTTGGAAACAACTTTGACTCAAGTTGTCCTGCTTGATCGAGCGCTTGCAAGTCATCAAAACCGCCTACAGCTTCTTTCGCAATTACAATTTGAGGAACGGTTCTTCTGGGGGCAGCGATTTCGAGCATAATTTTTAACTGCTCGGCATCCACGCCCACATCAATTTCTTGATAAACAACGCCCTTCTGACCTAGCAAGTTTTTGGCTGCATCACAGTAGGGGCAATAGTCTTTAGAATAAACAATTACTTCACTTTGTTTTGGGTTTTTCTCAATTGAAGACATAAAAAAAGCTTAGCTCAATTTTCGTTTTCAGACGAACTTTCTTCAAGAGGTGGCAAAGTTTCAAGAGGATCAAGTCTTTCCCCCTCTAGTTCAGTTTGAAGTTCTACCATTGGCTGTATCCGGATAAAGCTCTCACTTTGTTCGAGGTTTTTCTTGAGAAGTGACGCCGTCACAACTCCATTGCCCAGATCATTACCCATCTTCGGAAATAAACGATGATACCAGTATGCATTCCTAAGTATGGACGGCACATATTCTCGAGTTTCGCGATAAGGAATCAAATCCATAAAGAGCTGCTCATCCTCCACATCATATAGTTTAGACCAGCCCCTCACACGGCCCATGCCCGCGTTATAGGCCGCTAATGAGCGCTCCCAAGATCCATCAAAATATTTTACAAGCCTTCCGAAATATTCTGAACCGATCTCTATATTGGTCTCCGAATCATAAAGCTGCTTCGCTGGTGTTCTCTTACGAATATCCCTGGCCGTGGTAGGAAGAATTTGGAGCAAGCCATAGGCGTTGGCACCAGACCTCGCAAGAGGATCAAAACCACTTTCCTGCCTCATCAACCCCAAAAGAACGGCAGAATCCATCGTCGGAGTGCTTTGATCAAGCACTTCAAAATAAGGTCTAGGAAAATAAAGCCTCAGGGACTCAACGGTGACATTGGAACTACTAAGAAGAAACATCTTACGAAGCACCATAATCTGCAAGCGATGCCTGCGATTACCTTCAAGCACTCTGGCTACATGTTGGAAGACTCCTGGCGGAGTTTGGGAATCCATCTTTGAATAAATGTAGGCCGCAAACTTGTCTAAGCTACCGTCTTCATCAAGTCGAGAAATGAGATAGAACCACGAAAGACTTCTATTGAAATCTCGATCCACGCCATAATATTCATCTGGGAAAGCTTCTGTCCCTGCTGCCATTTGCAATGGGTCCAACCCCTCTTCCAACGACGCTTCAATGGCATACCATGAAAGCGGATAATTCTTCCGAACTAAAACTCGCGCCTCTTGAGCGGCCAAATTATTTCCCAAAGATTCATAGACTCGAGAGAGCCAGTATTGAACGCGATATGCCTCTCTAGGCTCACTGTTGAGCGCTGCCTTTTCTAAATACAATTGTGCTCGGGCCCAGTCTTTTTTGGCGACCGCCCAGAGCCCGGCTCTCATAAAAATATACTCCGCATTTTCATCCTGAGGATCAAGACATTCCGTTCCGTGATCATCTAGCTTCGACATCCACTCGTGCGCGCCGCTTGATCCCAGGTGATATTCCCATTTTCGAGCCAAGGCTATAGATGCATTTCTGGGACAAGTCGAAACCTGCAAAGCTGCCTTAGACCAAGCACCTAATTGCTTGGTCGAAACCTTCTTGGTCCGTGACAGCAATCTTCCCAAATCAGCCTTCTGCAACGGCTTGATCGTAGAAGAATGAAAGTTAATGACCTGCCCACTTGATCGCCTTCTCGAAGAGCGCGAACGCTCCTCAGTCCACAGGAAATAAGCGTCTAGCTCTTTACAGAGTGCAGGATGATATTTTGTCCTGCATGTCTCTTCCCAATTGTTCGGCAAGAATCCAGAACTCACCCGGCCACTCATTACCTTCGCAAGCACCATGGCCTCTTGAGGATT
>CAZXHL010000010.1:0-49812 GCA_964640545.1 uncultured Bacteriovorax sp.
AGGAGTAGGCTCAGATCCCGCAAAAATGCCCCCAAGCATGACATAGTCCGCCCCAAAGGCCAAAGCCTTAACAATGTCCCCAGGAGTCCTGATTCCGCCGTCAGCCACCATGGACCGGTCCACACGGGCACAGGCCTGAACAGAGCTCAACGTCGGCACTCCGAAGCCCGTTTTGATACGAGTGGTGCAAACAGAACCTCCACCGATACCGACTTTGATGATATCAGCCCCACAGGAAGCCAAGAAATCAGCCCCCGCATAAGTGGCAACATTTCCCGCCATCACACAGGCGTTGTCGCCCAAGATTTCACGGATCTTTTTTAAGCTTCTGCCCACATAACGAGCATGAGCGTGAGCCACATCAACGCAGAAATAATCTGCGCCTTCGTCTTTGAGAGCCTGAACACGCTCAAGATCTTTGTCCGAACACCCCACACTGACGAATGTCTTCTTGCTTTCGCAATTTCTGAACATAGCCACGTTCTCTTCAATCGTACAAAAACGGTGTAGAGTCCCTGCCCCACCCTTTGATGTCATAAAATTTGCCATTTTGGACTCGGTGACCGTATCCATATTGGACGAGAAGATCGGCAAATCTAAACTCAGCTTGTTCGTCCTGTCAGTTGAAGAAATGTCCACCAGACGCCTAGACTCGTAATGATTGTACGAGGGCACAAGTAGAACATCGTCGAAAGTGAATGATTTTGATGGAAACGTCATATGCGCCATGAATTATCATTCAAATAGTCTGGCCTCTACCCAAATCTGAACTTGTTTCGACACAGATGTTTGGCTATACCCGTCGAAGGTTAACGCGGGATATCCCAAGGATATCGTCTACCCTATTTATTCCGTAGCAGGTAGGTCGTAGCAAATAGTCCGCGCAACACAGAGAGCACACAACAAAAGTCATGAAGCTAAAAAACAAATGGAACGGGTTGCTCGACTGGTGTGTCGTTCACTTGCGCGCCACACCTTCGATGCAAGGCCTTCCTTATTGGATTGCAGCTTTTGTCACCGCGCTCGTTGCCGTTGGTTATGCCTTTTCCCACCTTCAAACCCACCATTTCCTAGAACAGCTTGTGAGAGACCATCCACAGTGGCTATACGTTTTGAGCCCAGCTTGCTTTTTGGCTTCCTGGCTCGTCGTCCACCACATGGCAAGAGGAGCTGCCGGATCGGGCATTCCCCAGGTCTTAGCCGTCTTTGAATGTTCCGAAATTTCCAAAAGAAAAAAATCTGTTAGAGCTCTCTTAGGTTTCCGAGTTTGGGTCGCAAAAATTCTCAGTTCGCTCCTCGCTGTTCTTGGTGGTGGAGCCCTTGGAATTGAAGGCCCCACTATTCAGCTCGGGGCTGGGATCTTCTTCTCAATAGGGAAGAGGTTCCAAAAAATTTGGGCCCATTTAAGACCTGAATATTTTCTCGTAGCTGGAGCTGGCGCTGGTATCGCCGCTGCCTTCAACACCCCACTTGGGGGAATTGTCTATTCCATCGAGGAATTCTCCTCGGCGCAGCTAAGCCGTTTCAAAACTTTTCTGATTACAGGAGTCATAATCTCAGGCCTCACAGCCCAAACCATACTCGGAACTTACCTGTATTTAGGAGTTCCTAAAGTTGCCGTCTTCGACAAGTCCATCCTCCCTTGGGTCATTGGCCTCGCCATTTTAGGAGGATTGTGGGGAGGCCTTTTCGGTCGCCTGATTCACTCGATCAGTGTCTGGCGAGCTGAAAATCTGAAGAATACCTGGCAGAAAGGCCTCCTAGCCATTTCCATGGGCCTTACCGTTGCCGTTTTGATCATACATGTGGATTCTCGCACTTTAGGCGCCGGCAGAAACGTGGTCGTAGACCTGCTTCAAAAAACGTCCACTGAGCAAGACCTCTCGTTGCTTCTTACCCGCTTTTTATCTCCGATATTGGCCTACGTATCAGGCGCAGCAGGAGGCATCTTCGCCCCTTCGCTTGCGGCGGGCGGAACCTTTGGACACTATTTCGCGGGAATTTTTAAGCCTGAGCATAGCAACCTTTTCGTTTTGATTGGGATGATCGCCTTTTTAACGGGAGTGACCAGGCTTCCGTTTACATCTTTTGTGCTCGTTCTCGAAATGACAGACCGCCATTCAGCGCTTTTCCCTATGATGATTGCTGCTGTGATCGCAAACGCAAGTTCCAAGCTCATTGACTCCAAGACGGTTTACGAACACATGGTCCCCCTCTTCAAGAAACACCTTTATAAAGACGAAGAGCTTGAAGAAATGGCAGCCGCAGAACTCGCTATCAAGGAAAAGATTGTTCCATGAGCCGGCTTTTGTTCAAACTTGAAGCCACGCAAACTGGTTCAAGAGCTCGTGCTACGCGCTTCAAAACTCTTCACAATGAAGTCTTAACTCCGACTTTTATGCCCGTTGGAACACATGCCAACGTCAGGAACCAGCACTTTGAAGTTTTGGAAAATGTGGGTGCACAAGTCTTACTCGCAAACACCTATCACTTACACCTCAAACCAGGACCAGAGTTCTTCAAAAAATTTGGCGGCATTCATAAATTCACAAGCTGGAAAAAATCGTTCCTCACAGACTCTGGTGGCTTTCAAATCTTCTGCATGCCTCAAGATCGTAAGATCACAGAAGAAGGTGCCACCTTCAAAAGCTACATCAATGGAGATCAGATCTTCTTGAGCCCGGAACAAAGCATCGAGACTCAAAAAGCCATTGGCAGCGATATCATGATGGTCCTAGACGAATGTGTGCCCTCAACAGTGGAACACACAAGAGCCAAAGAAGCCATGGAACTCACACACCGCTGGGCCCTGCGCTCATTAGCTGCGCGCAAAGACTCTCCACAAAGTATTTTCGGAATTATTCAAGGCGCTTGCTACAGAGACCTGCGAAAAACTAGCGCTAAATTTCTCACCGAGCATCCCTTCGACGGCTTTGCCATTGGCGGACTGGCCGTCGGAGAAACGAAAGATGAGCGTGAAGAATTCACAGCTTTTTGCACGGAGCTCATGCCGCAAGACCTGCCCCGCTATCTTATGGGCGTAGGCACACCAATTGACTTATTAGAAGCCGTTCACCGCGGAGTGGACATGTTTGATTGCATCATCCCCACGGCTCACGCGGAACAAGGCCTTGCCTACACTTTCGATGGGAAACTCAAACTCTATCGCGGAGCCTACAAACTATCCGAAGATCCCATTGATAAAAATTGTAAATGCTCGACCTGCTCTCGCTACAGCAAGGCCTTCTTGCACCACCTCTTCAAATCACACGAACACACCGGCTCTCACCTGGTTGGCGTGCACAACTTGCACTTTTACCAAGTGCTCATGCGCCAAATGCGCGAAGCCATTCTTGAGGGTAAGTTTATGGAGCTCTACTCCGACCTTCAACCGAGACTAGTTCAAGAGGACCCGGAGTTTCCTTCCGTTCATCCGGTTCGCAAACGTCGCCCTGAAAGAGCTCATGAACTAGGGAGTTTTGAACTCACGCAGAATCCCGCTGGACAATACCTCATCAAGTGCAAAGACTCCGGTGAAACGATGCACTCCGTAAACAACCCCAACAAGGAAGCCGATGAGCTATACACATCCTTGTTCCGTGAAGCGCTTGTGCGAAACCCCGAGAAGAAAACCTGGACGATCTGGGACGTGGGCTTGGGTGCAGGCCACAATGCCATGAGCCTTCTTCATTTTTGTCAGTCTCATCCAAACTGGGGCGATGAATCTTTTCCAAAAATCAATTTGATTAGCTTCGAGAAGGATCTCGACGCCATTCGACTCGTACTCATGCACCCAGGGTATTTTCCACACATCAGACATGCGGCGCCACACTCAATTTTGGAATCAAAACATTTTGCAGCCGGATCACTCGAGTGGAATCTTTATGAAGGTGATTTTTGGTCGATCGTCTCTGATCAAAGATTTTCAGAGAACTCATCGAAGCCAGATATTATTTTTTGGGATCCTTTTAGCTCAGAAACCAATCAAAACTTTTGGAACGAAGAAGCCTTCGCAAAAATCTATTCCATGGCCAGTTCCGAATGCTCTCTTTCGACATATTCGACCAGCACCTGGCAGAGAATTCAACTCCTTCTCGCAGGGTGGAATGTTTATGAAGGACCCTCGAGCGGCCCGAAAAATTCTACGACACGCGCCAGCATCACTCCAATTCAGCAATGGCAGACTCAACTTCTTAAGCAAGATTTTCTAAAAAAAGTGGAGCGGTCTCAGCAGGACAATCCAAGATTTTTTGAACAAATCAAGGCTGAGAATGGCCTAGATCGCCTTTTCAAGCACCCTCAGTTCTCCCTGTAAGAAATTTCATACTCATTCTCCTAAGTCCCAAAAACCTTTAAAGAATTTATTGCATGGCTTCATTAATATTCCTTACAAGGCCCGCCCCGGTTTGGCAGCGTGTCTCCACACGGGCTATATCCTTATGAACCTGGGAGGGAAATTAATATGAAACGCATTGCAACTACTGCATTGGCTCTGTTGGCACTTGTTCTAACAACAAATGTCCAAGCTAAAACTTACATCGTAAAACACAAAGGAACTGTTCCTGCACTTATCAGTGCTCCATCACTTTCTAGTTCTAGCGGCCAAGCTGCTATCAAACTGTTGGACACGCATGACTCAGCTCAATTACTCAAAATCGAAGTTGATCAAAAAAACGTGATCAGTACGATCGCCAACCTTATGAGAGACGGCAACGTCGAATACGTTGTTGAAAACTTCAAATTCCACCGTTTTGAAGCGCCGTTTGACCCAAACGCTCTACGTGAACAATGGGCCCTTGCAAAAGTAAAAGCCAATGAGGCTTGGACCCTTGCTGGAAATGCTGGATCAAAAAACATTCTCGTAGCTGTTATCGATACTGGTGTTGATTACAACCACGAATCCTTAAAAGACAACTCTGTCCCTGGATATGACTTCCGCGACAACGATGCTGACCCAATGGACGAAACTAGCTCTCGCAACCCTGGTCACGGGACACACTGTGCAGGTATTGTTGGAGCCACTGGAACAGTTGCAAATGGAACTGCCGGGCTCAGCAAAAACGTTTCCATCATGCCAATTCGCTTTTTAGGTGCCGATGGTTCGGGAGACCTCATGGCAGCAGTAAAAGCTCTCGACTACGCCGTTGAAAAAGGCGCTCGCGTCATCTCAAACAGCTGGGGGGCTTCCGTATCAGCTTCTCAAGCTCAACCCATCATCGAAGCTATCAAACGCGCAAGTGACGCCGGTGTTATCGTCGTCAACGCTGCCGCAAACGACGGCAAGTCAAACGACACAACAAGTGTATATCCAGCTAACGCCAAATTTGAAAATACAATCTCAGTTGCCGCGTCTGGACCAAGCGATGCTAAACCAAGCTGGTCTAACTACGGCAAGAACACTGTTGACCTTGCCTCTCCCGGCGAAGGCATCATGAGCACGATTCCTGGCAACAAGTACCAGAACCTTTCTGGAACATCTATGGCAACGCCGCTTGTCTCTGGAATGGTCGCTTTGATGCTTGCCCAAGACGACAAACTTACGGGCGCGGAAGTTCGCTCCATTTTGCAAAAAACTGGATCTCAAGTTCAGATCGAAACAGCTTGTAACTGCCGAATCGACGCTCTTGGAGCCGTTAAAACAATCTTGGACAAAGAACTCACAGTTGTTCCTGCTGCAGCCTCTCTTGAAGAAAATGGAAGCGCACAATTTGCAGGCCTCTTTGGTCAAGCTCCATTCACCTTCACCAGCTCCGATCCAGCTGTTGCAACTATTACAGATACTGGCGCATTGACTGCGGTCAAAAAAGGTATCGTGAAAGTTTCCGTAACAGACGCTACTGGAAAAACAGCTCAGTCTCTTGATATTTTGATCGGTCAAAAATCAAGCGGTGGAGGTGGTGGACCCGGCGACGGATCTTGTCCGATCGGAGACCCTATGCTTTGCGAGATTCTTTGTGGAATCATGCCAGATGCACCCTTCTGCTCTAAAGTTCAATAGCAAACTATAAGTCAGAGCAGGCCTTACCAGGTAATATAAAAAAAAGCCTCTCAGAGAAATCTGAGAGGCTTTTTTACATTTTGGCCAGAGCTTTCACTGTGCGCGGTAAAAAGTGGAAGATCCAGTGGCGAGTGGAGCATTTCCTTATAAATTTAAAGGGTTGGTTTATGCGAAGGACTATGGGGTGAATTGCAGGTGCCAACCTGCAAGAGGGGAGTAGCACTCCCCTTGTCCTGAGCAATAAATCCAAGTCTTTAAATTTACAAGGAAAGGGTCCAATTTGAGGATCTTCCACTTTTTACCGCGCACAGTGGAACTTTACTTCAACCCAAGATAAGCGCAAAGTTTTACCAACAATTCCTTACCGTGACGACGTTCAGTCGGTTCGGCATTTTCATGGTAGATTCCCGTAATCACAGTTCCAAGACTTACAGGATTTCCTCGCAGTTCAGCTCCCTTGACCTGCTCAAAAATATCCACCGCCAAACACAAACAACGAGCCAGTGGCGATACCCCAGAGGTACGAATGCCACGGTGAAACCCCTTTCCGTTGTATAGCTCATGATGGACGAGAACCATCTGAGAGATCACTTCGCCCATCTCAATTCCGTGACTCAAATAAGCCGACTTCAAAGGGTGTTGTTGGATTTTTTCAGTGATATGAACAGGTAGCTCATTTCGATTCCTATAATAAGTCTCCAAGTGCTCTTCTTCCAAATCTCCAAGACTGGCATCCATAAGAAGGCAGGCCTTACTTATGTTCCCCAACGAAGCCCTTGATTCGAATTCATTAGAGAGAGCCACAAGAAGCGCAATCGTAGAAATGGCTGCCGAATCATGCATAACATGAATATTTCTCATCTGGGTTAACAACTCAGACTTCATATTTGAAGCTTCCGGAACTAGCGTTTTCAACAATCCATCAGACATAGAGCTTAGCGCAGAAGTCGCAACAGCTTTGGCAGTTCCCGTCAGTGGATTCTTGGTTAGGGTCTCGTAAAAGAGGCGCAGCTTTTCCTTCGCCTCATTACCCAAGACCTGGCCATTAAAAGGTGCGGCTGGAAGATTCTTTAGAATACTTGATGGAGTCTTGCCCCGAACCTTTTCCCACGCCTCAAAATCAACAGACGAGATGTACAAGTTAGCTGTATCAAGCTTGGCGAGGTTAGCCCAATGCTCTTCCGAAAGTGGCTGGCCACCTTCTACAATCGGATGGTAGCGGTCTGACGCATGTAAAAAAACAAAAAGCGTAAAAGGGTTTTTGTCTCCCTTTTGCAGCCCCATCTCCTCAATGGAAACCTTGCGATATTTTTGTGCACCATCACCGACGTTCATCACCGTAAAGTATAAGTCATTTCAAACAAAAAAGGAGGCCTCCAGAATGGAAGCCTCCTTAAATTATTGATATTATGGGTCAAAAACTTACTCGGTTTTCTGACCGAGGCTGATTTCTTTTCCGAACTCCATATTCACACCTGTGAAGAAACCAACATTGGCCTCATCTTGATCTGAACGAGATTCGACAAAAAGCTCAGCAAACGGGCTGATTTTAACGCTTTCACCATCGACAAGCTTATACTTGTAACCCAAAGTTCCACGAGTGGTATCACCACCTTTATTGAGCTCCGTGTATTCAGCCTGACCATAGATTGTGTGCTTGCCTTTTTCACCAGCAATCTCACCTAAAACAGAAGTTCGGCTGTCGTCACCAAAAACATGGACCAATTGAACCAAACCAGCAACCATCCAGTCACCA
The DNA here is from genome assembly GCA_964640545.1 of uncultured Bacteriovorax sp. Classification (GTDB taxonomy): domain Bacteria; phylum Bdellovibrionota; class UBA2428; order UBA2428; family UBA2428; genus JBGSZX01. The sequence goes on from CAZXHL010000010.1 coordinate 7,755, forward strand.
AGCTCATAAGCAGCATCTACACCAACACTAACCATTTGCTCATTATTTCCGTCGTAATTAGCATTACGAACATAGGCATAACCCGCCGTTAAATGAACGTCTGTGCTTAAAGCATAATCTACTTTGATCGCACCACTAATTGAGTCTGCTTTGTACTTTTGAGGATCATAAAGATCGCCCAATCCAAAACTATCCTTAGAGTCTAAAACCTTTTGTTTAGCTCCATCGAAGATCGACATTTGAATCGTTGTTCCATTGTCGGTCACATACGCAACTTCAGCGAACAATCTCTCTCTCAATTGAAAGTTTTCATCCTGAGCAGAAATTCTAGAAACTACGTTTCCTTGAGTTTGCAAGAAAGCCACGGTTCCAATACCACCGGTTACGTACATGTTTTCTTGAGCTTGAACAGTGGCCGTTAGATTCTCAATGATGTGTCTTACTTCTCGACCATCATAGGCTTGTCCTTTTTTAGAACTTTCGTTCATGTTCAAGTGTCTACGTGCAAGCACGTCCAAATTAAACACACCGAAAAACTCTACCTTTCCAGTAGGGCTTGTGACTCTCATACTTACAACAGGTTTATCTAAATAAACGTCATAATCGTCTGCACTTCCTGAACCGTCATTCAACAATCCAGCATTACCGCCGACAATATTGGCAGACGCCGTGCCTTCAACAACCCAGGAGTCACCTGCACCAATCTCTACTGCACTTGCAGAAGAACTGATCAGCAACGCCAAAGTCACAGCCGACAATCCGCCTAAACGAGAAAGTTTGATTTTTTTGAACGATTTCTTATATATACTCATAATCACCTCAACTAATTCCGACCCAACTATACGAGTCGCCATTTATGGTGCAATCTGAATGCCAGATTGTTCACCTTTGTTTTTAAACACTTAGACCACACATCCATATCATTCTAAGATCGGTTACAAATTTTGCGTCCAAGTCGCCCAACTTATGGGCAACTCAGCTCTTGCAGGGAGCAATCTTCTCCCTGAATTTTAGGCCCTTCATTTCCGCGCCGCCCTTTGTGTATTCGAGCTCGACATCCACCTTTTTGTCGCGTTTTAGAACTGCTGCATCGAAAGAAAGCTTTAAACCCATTTCGTGGTTGCGATCCGACAACTCATACTGAATATGAGAGTTAAATCGAACCGTGTAGCTATCCATCCGCCTAAACTCGACCTTTTGTTTAGTTGCTAGAGCAGGAAAAGATGACTCTATCCCTCTACGGAAGCACTTAGGCACCCTAGCCAAAAGGTGCCGCTTGAGATCAGTATCTTCTAGCAATTCCCAGCGCCATTTAAAATATTTCGAATCAAAACGGTCGCCCGCATCGACAGTTTTCTTGCTCATGAAGTGATTTAATCTTTCACCATGAGTTTTTTCTGAAATCAGCCGATTCGCAATTTCACAATTCCGCAGCCCAACATCACTCAAGCTCCCCAAAACATTCACACAACTTAGGTTCGTCGCGGGCAAAGGGTACTCACTCACTACGGAAACGAAATTTCTGAAAACATTCTCTGGGGACTTACTATATCCAGCTTGAACCAGAGCCACGATTTCACCACGATCATTGAGCAACGAAGATCCTGAATTACCTTTGACGGGGTTACATTCGTTGATCGCTATGATCGGAGATAGCTCATGATCATATTGAGGATAGAGAAGAGTATTCATTACGGATTTGCATTGGCGTACAGCTGGTCTTGCATAGTAGGAAGAGCGATACACACTTGCCACTGAAGCACTGAATTCCAAGTTTTCGCGCTCAGGAACACCTGCATGACTAATCCTCGCCATAGGTCGACCCGGTAGAGACTCTTTGAGCTCCAAGACAGCAAAGTCCAATTCATATGAGGCCTTCTTCCTGGGGGAAATCGCTACGACTCTTTTGCACTCAACTCCGACAGATTTATGAATTACATCGCCAGCGGCATTTCTAATTTCAGGAAAGAATATTTCAACTCCACGGCAAGAATCAATCGCCCCGCTGGGAAGGCAGTGCGCGTTGGTCACAATAATATTCTCAGATACCAAGGTTGAACTGCAAGATGAAATGGCTCCTGGGTATCCCTCGGCAGACAAGATCAAAGCCTGTCCATCATGACACTTGCCATCTTCACATTGAAAAATTACAGGATCGCCCCAAAACTGAGGATAGTCCTTAGATTTTTCGTAATTTGAGTAGTAGTCGGAATCATAGTCCTCAAAACTATTGTCAAAGCTTCTACCGCAGGATGCTGTCCCAAGGGGCAAAACAGCCAATAGCAACCACTGCTTATCCAACAAAGCTTTTAAGCGAAACATCCTTCTCAATGAGCAAGTGATATTCCACCTTAACGAAGGGAAATAATATAATTAATTCAACATCTTATTGATCCCCCGGGGCCCAGCCACGCCCAAACGGACAATATAGGTCCAGCCTCCGTCTAAAGTTTGAACAGGGCTAGCGGCCGAACCTAGGTCCCGCCGAAGCCATCAGCTAGCCCCTAATATAATGACAAGAATAGCCGCCAGGGTTCTTCTTCAAATAGTCTTGATGAAACCCTTCAGCTGAAAAAAACTCACTAGCCGGGACTAACTCCGTTACCACCGGACTTTTCCACAAGCCACTCGTCTGCGCTCGCTGTATGGCCTTCTGGGCCGCGGAATTCTGCGCCTCATTTGTATAGAAAATGGCTGATCGATACTGAGTCCCACGATCATTACCTTGCTGATTTACAGTCGTTGGATCATGCATGGTAAAAAAGAAATCCAGCAACTTATCAAAGCTCAGTAATTTCGGATCAAACTCAATCTTTATGGCTTCAGCATGTCCCGTATCACCGCGACAGATGTCTTCGTATGTTGGGTTTTCCAAATGCCCACCGGTGTAACCAACCTCACTAGTGACCACACCTTCAAGATCATTGATGAGCTCTTGGACTCCCCAAAAACAACCCCCAGCCAATACCGCGACCTCCAAATTAAGGTCATTTCCAGAATCATAGTTCGAGTTTTCCTTTGTCATGTCCTCAGGTATAGCTCTCAATATCCGCCAACAAAACAGGCTTTTAGCACACTGCGCTCATTGCCCTTCAAAAACTCAGATTTCCAATGGACTAGCCTCAGATCTCAACTAGACAGGGGCCAATCATTAGTAAAACTTTGTCGACACTTAAGTTTTACTAATGTATTAGAAGTAGCTAAAGTGGGCCATGAGCAGCCACATACACCCTTTTAAGGAGAAAAAGATGAAAATGACACAAAAGTCCCTGACCCTAATTGCCTTGATTGCTTTGAGCGTAAGCCCTTTCGCCAAAGCAGAGCGCAAGCGCGTATCCGTCGACGGATCAAGCACAGTATTCCCAATCATGGAAGCCTCAGCTGAAGAATTCCAGAACAACAGCAAAGGCAAAGTCCTTGTAACAGTTGGGATCAGCGGAACAGGCGGCGGGTTCAAAAAATTCTGCCGCGGTGAAATCGACATTCAAAATGCATCTCGCTCCATCAAACAAAAAGAAATCACAAAATGTTCAGAAGCGGGCATTAACTATATCGAAATTCCGATTGCCTATGACGCCATCACATTAGTGGTTTCAAAAGACAACACCTGGCTCAAAGAAATCACCTTGGCTGAATTAAAAAAGATTTGGGAACCAAGTGCGCAGGAAAAAATCAAAACTTGGAATCAAGTGCGCGCAGATTGGCCCGAAAAACCTATCCGCCTCTACGGCGCAGGATCTGATTCGGGAACATTCGATTACTTCACTGAAGTCGTAACAGGAACATCGCGAGCAAGCCGTTCTGATTACAGCGCCAGCGAAGACGACAACACACTTGTTCAAGGTGTTTCGCAAGACACTTTCGCACTCGGATACATCCCCTACTCTTACTACGACAACAACAAAAACAAGTTGAAGGCTTTAGCCGTGAAAGCGGATGCAAAATCTATTGGAGTTGTTCCCTCTCTCGATAACATTGCAACAGGGGCCTACCAACCTTTTGCACGTCCGATCTTTTTGTATGTTTCAATTAATTCACTTAAGAAGAAAGAAGTTGAAGACTTTCTAGGCTTCACTCTTGGCAACGCGACAAAACTCGTCACCGATGTGCAATCTATTCCACTTTCACCAAAGGCCTATGCAACAGCCATCGAAAAAGTGAAAGCGAGACAGCCTTCCATTCCAGGAACTAAAGAAGCCAAGCTCTAGGAACTCGTGTTTAAAAAACTCAAAGACGCGAGCGTAGAGGGAACCTTATTTCTTTCTGCGCTCGTCTCCGTCAGCATTACCTTTGCCATTTTATTTATTCTTTTCAGGGAAGCTCTTCCATTTTTTGAAGTCGTATCTCTAAAAGAGTTTTTTTTCGATACCCATTGGGCGCCGACCTTCTACCCTCCGCGATATGGGATTGCCCCACTTGTCGTAGGCACGATTAGCACAACGATCATTGCCTGCGTCTTTGCTGTTCCGTCAGGTTTTTTAGTCGCAGTGTTACTCAGTGAGTACCTCAGTCACCGCGCACGCTCGATACTCAAACCGGTCATTGAACTACTTGCCGCAATTCCATCCGTGGTCTTTGGGTATTTCGCCTTGCTAGTCGTCACACCGTGGCTTCAAAGTTTTTTTCCTAATCTCCAAGGCTTTAACCGGTTGAGCGCGGGAATCGTCATGGGATTTCTCATCCTTCCCTACATGGCCTCTCTCAGCGAAGAAGCCTTAAAGGCAGTGCCCAAACATTTGCGAGAAGCCTCCATGGCCCTCGGTTGCAACAGGCTTGAAACTGCTTTGAAAGTTGTCACACCGTCAGCCATTTCCGGAATTAGCTCGGCCTGTATTCTCACGATCTCACGCGCACTCGGCGAAACGATGGTCGTAGCCATTGCGGCCGGAGAACAAGCCAACCTTTCCTGGGACCCCTCTCAACCTGCCGCGACCATCACAGCCTTTATCGTGAACCTAAGTAAAGGTGATTTGCCACACGGCAGTATAGGCTATCAATCTATTTTTGCGGCTGGCCTCGTGCTAAGTGTGATCACGTTTTCACTCAATATCATGGCACACTTCTTCCGTAAAAAATTCCACAGGAGATATGTATAAATGTTTGGCCCCAAGATGGATCTCAGTGTTCTCTCGAAGAGCCAACGTCAACAGAAAATCTTGGCCCGAATTTTTGTAACTCTCGCTGCAAGCGTACTTGTTCTGAGCCTCACGGTTATTTTTGTTCTACTTGTCAGATTGTTTTTGGATGGGACAGAACGACTTCACTGGGATTTTATCACCTCATTCCCAAGTCGCTTTCCTGAAAAAGCTGGAATTCTATCAGCATGGGTTGGCTCCTTTTGCGTTGTATTGCTCTGCTTGATTTGCTCCATTCCTCTCGGCATTGCCTGTGCGATCTACCTCGAAGAATTTGCAAAGAATCGCTTTTACAGTCCGTTTATTGAAATTTGCATCGGCAACTTAGCTGGGGTTCCTTCGATTACGTATGGCCTGCTAGCCCTCGGTCTCTTCGTCTACCAGTTTGGCTTCGGGTCAAGCATCATGACAGCAGGCCTCACGCTTTCCCTCCTAGTTTTGCCTGTTATCATTATCAGCACACGGGAGTCACTAAGGTCTGTTCCACTTGGGATCAAAGAAGCGGCCTACGGACTTGGCGCAACAAAGGTTCAAGTTTTACGCCATCACCTTATTCCTTACTCCCAATCTGGAATTTTTACAGGCGTGATCTTATCTCTGTCTCGAGCCATTGGAGAAACCGCACCACTGATAACCATAGGAGCCCTAACCTTCATTGCCTTTTTACCTGAGCCCCCCGTTATGGGAAGCTTTCCCTTCGTAAATTTTAATTGGGTTTGGGAAAGCTTCACGGTTCTTCCGATTCAGCTATTCAACTGGACATCGAGACCCCAGGCAGAGTTTCACAAAAATGCTGCGGCAGCCTCTTTTATTTTGGTTTGCCTTAGCTTGCTACTCAACTCCGTTGCTATTTTCATGAGGCAACGTCACAACAGGAAGAAATATGACTAACGATAGCCCAATTTTAAAAATAGAAGGACTCAGCGTCTATTACGGAACTAAGCGAGTCCTGAATTCTGTAAATTTAGACATCAAGGAATTTGGAGTTACGGCTCTCATGGGACCTTCTGGTTGCGGGAAAAGTACCTTGCTTCGCGCCATCAACAGACTTCATGAACTCTACCCCAATACCAGAGTTGAGGGCAGTATCCTACTCAACGACGAGAGCTCAACCGATCTCCTAAACACCAACCGTCCCGTCGAATGGGTTCGCAGCAAAGTGGGAATGGTCTTCCAGAAACCCAATCCTTTTCCAAAAAGTATTTTTGAGAATGTCGCCTACGGTCTTCGAGTCCAAACCGACATGAACAAAAATGAAATTCAAGCCCGCGTGGAAACCTGTCTCAAAGATGCTGGCCTTTGGGAGGAAGTTCACGATCGTCTCGATGCTCCAGCTCAATCTTTGTCAGGCGGACAACAGCAGCGTCTTTGCATCGCACGAGCTCTAGCACCCGCTCCCTCCATCCTTCTGATGGACGAGCCAACCTCGGCCCTGGATCCGATAGCGACTCAAGTCATAGAAGGTCTCATCCAAAAAATTTCCAAAGAAACTAGTATCATCCTTGTCACACACAGCATGCAACAAGCTAGGCGGATTTCTGATCACGCAGCGTTCCTATACCTTGGTGACATCGTCGAGTGCGATCAAACCAAAAAAGTTTTCGAATCGCCAGAACATGAGCTCACAAAAAGTTATATCGAGGGATCTTTTGGATAAGCCTAAAGATTGCTATTGCCAATCTGGAAAGGCGGCTGAAGATTGTTGCCTACCTATTTTGGAAGGTCGAATTCAGGCTTCGTCGCCAGAAGCTCTCATGCGGTCTCGCTACACTGCTTTCTGCCTGGAAAATATCGAATACCTCCAGCAAACAACGGATCCAGCCAAACAGGAAAGTTTTGATCTAGAACTCAATAAGAGCTGGGCCTCTAAGGCAGAATTCACCGGATTAGAAATCTTAGCATCTGAGGAAATGGCTGACACCGGAAGAGTGGAATTCAAGGCTAGCTTTGATTTTGATGGAGAAAGCAGAACTCACCATGAAGACTCTGTATTTAAACGCATCGGTGGACGATGGTATTTTCATTCAGGCGAAGTTTTTGAAGAAGATTCTTAACCCCAAGAGGGCCCGGATACTACTGATCGAAACATGCTGAAATCTTTTTGATATGATCGCCGTAGCTCATGGCGATGGCCCCACGCCAAGCATACCCTTCAAGTGGCGATGGTCTCGAGGTCGACTCATTGTCCAAGCAACTACAAGTTTCGCCCGGGACCTCAGAACAAGAATCCGTTTTACCCACACAAACATTTTTCAATTTCGAGACGAGATCAGCCGGCACTCCTGCAGCTTGAGCCTTGGAACCATCAAGATAGATAAACGACCTTAGCGTCGTCCAATCTTCCATGGCCATTTTCTCAGTTCTCGAATCTTCATTCCAGACTTTAGCTCTGATCACTGCACATCGCATTCTGTGGCATCCAGCATTGTACATCGTTCCCAAGATCGCATCTCTATTGGCTTGCCCGAATCTTAAGCTCGAATCAAAATCAAAACCTTCGTTTCTAAATCTCGCATGCCGTAGTTGCTCCGCCTTATGCCCCTCTACTTTCTCCTGCCCGTACCAAAGAGAGGCGTAAAGATTGAAAGCGCTTTCCTTGAAATCCTGAACAGTGCGGATATCTTTCTTTCCATCATAACTAACCGATGCTGGCAGTCTGGTATCTGCTGGAGGATTGATTCTAAAGAATTTCTCATACGACTCGTAATCATCAAAGGCCCAATCCACCGGCTTTCCATCTACAACTTTATTAATCGCCGTCATCTGCAACAATCCCGTGCCAGGTTTTTTGTAATATCTTGAGTTGGTGCTCTCCTCTTTAAAAGGATCTGCGCCAGTTTCTCTAATAGCCACCGAAAGCAGGAACGCGGCGTTGTCGCCTGCAACACTTTCTTCGGCCGCACGAGCCTTTAGATCATTCCAGTCACGTGGAAGAAAATCCCGAAGCGCTCTTCTTCGACTGAGCGAAAAGTTACTAAACTCTCCTCGCTTTGAATAGAAATCAGATAGTTTGCGATTGAATGTGTTCTCAACTGCGTCCATGCCTGCACCACAGGTAAAACTATTTACCCTGGTGTATTGTCCCTGTGGATGATCATCCCGAAACCACACAGCTTCACGGCGATATTCTGGGAGTAAGTTCGTTACCGAACTAGATGGAATCTGTGAGCCTCCGGCTGTTAGCCCACCACTTCCTAAAAGTATCAAAAAGAGGCCAAAACAAGTCTGTGTTCCTGCGCGAATTCCCATAGCTACATTTTGCTAGGAGCGCCACCAACTGTTAAGGCACTCGACGCAGGATTCGCTGACACCTCATCGCCAATTTCTTAACGATCCCCGCCCTAAGTTCAGAGAATATTTAGAGTCGACAGTCTTTGATGTCCAAATTTGTCAGATAAAAAGTCTTAAAATTCTTCGCCCTCACAAAGTCAACTAAACTAATTGCCGAGTCTCTCGGGCAGCCACCCAGCGCAAACACCATATCGCTATTAGCGCAAAGATCACCTGCGGCAGCACAGTCAAAGTAAAACCCCACTCTTCGGAATAAGCTCCAGAAAACCAGGTGCACACTGATTCACTCATATTGATAGCGGCCATAAAAAGGCTAAATTCAAAGGCAGCAAACATCTTCTTTGTGTGCCCCATAAGATAGGCATACAAGCTGGCCGTGATAAGACCTATTCCCAAATAGAAAAGTGAAACCACTAAATACATGATCCAGCCCGTCTCAAGGACATCGAATATCAACCCATAAAACAAACTCATCACCGAACTAAACAAAATAAACCAATTTAAAGCTCGTTGTTTGTTCCACTTGTCAGAGCAATACCCACCGACAAGAGCGCCGATCAACATCAATGCAGGAATCAATACAGCGAAGAGAAAAGAGCGATCCCCCTCCGGTACGCCAATCGTCACCAAAGCAGCGCTATCAACCCCAGAAATTCCTTTAAAAGCAAAACCCGCAAAGAAGGTTGCAGAGATCAAGACCCAAGTTTTGGGAATAGAAAACAACTCCTTCAATTTCACAAAGTATTCAGACAGGCCGATCGATTGCTCGGAAGACTTTTCATCTAGACCAGAGAAAAACAAACACAGCGTTGTGACCCAAATACAGCTAGCTAGGATAAAAATCAAAGGCGACAATCCAAGACTATGCACAAGATACAAACTCACTCCTCCAAAAAGCGATCGTCCCACCAAGACTCCTGCCTGCATGTATCCATTCACAGAACCCAATTCCTTAGGATCAACACTACGAATCGCGAGGGTATCAATACAGATGTCCTGAGCCGCCGCGCAAGTAGCATGCAATAGCACTACAACAGTTAGTCCACTTAAGTCACCAAGGTCGATGTAGTAGCCAAACGCTAGGGCAGAGGCCCCCATCAGTAGCTGGAAAAAGAAAAGTTGAAACTTAACTGAGATTCCACGATAGCTAAGATTGTCGACGAGTGGTCCAAAGATAAATTTAAAAGACCAAGGAATCACAGCAAGCGCCATGAGGTTACTTACTTCATCTAACGGGAAGCCTCTCTCAGTTAAGATCGCCGGTAGCGCCCACCAGATAAATCCGATTGGTGCGCCTTCAGCAAAGTACAGCAATGCAAAAAAGAGTTTCTGTCTCACGTCTTCTTCCTCATAGTCCTGATGAGTTTGACCAAATTTTCGTCAAGCAAATGACAATCTTTTGACTCAATTGTTGCAATTCAACATCATTATTCAGCTTTCTCAACAGTTAAGACAAATTAACCGAAGAGAATATATATGATTGGCCAAGGAATAAGGCCCTTCAAGGGGCTTCATCTTTTCGTATGCGGGATCTTCTCGTGTCGCGCCTTTTGTTCAAACAAATTTCTTTTTCTTTTTGCTTTCCTGCTCCTACTTAGCTCCTGTGGAGAACGAATTCTACCAACACTAGGAGATGGCGCGGAAGAGGATACGGGGCTTCCTACTTATTTTGAAACAGGTGACATCATCTTGGTTGCTGGCGGTGATGTGAATCGCAGCACCTCCCCCTTCCCATCTCACAAGATATCTAGCTTTGATCCATCTACGGGATCTCTTAAAGAAGAACTATATTCTGCAGATTCAACAGAATTGCTCTGGGGTGCCCACATTACTTCAGATCAACGTGCTCTGGCTTTTACAATTGACGGCCCAACGGATTATGTTGCCACACTAGACCCCGTATCACTTGGAAAAGGCGCAATGATCATTACGGCACTGTCTGGCGCTACGATGCGCGCCCTAGTAAATATTGCGGACGGATCATGGTTAGTTGCAGAAGCGCGTAATGCCATCGAAAAATTTAATTCTAGTTACGCAAACCAGACGGGAAACGGTTTTCGAATGACATCGAATCTCGGTTACGTTAACCGCATCCGGGCAATATCAGGAGATCGTTTCATGATTCTTCAGTCGCAGAATGGCGATGACAGACCACGCGTTTTCAACAATGCCAACGCTAGCTCTGCGACCGTTGTCAACCTAGGTCTTAGCTGTGGTAACAACTGTGATATACATGATGTCGTCGAACTTCCAGACGGGCGCTTTGTCTTTAGTGTAATGAACTCTAGCTACAATAGTCTTCTCATCACAAACTCATCTTTCGTGGTTCAGGGAGAACTATTCAAAGATGAAGTCAACCTTCCTGGCCCAGCCACAATGGCGCTAATAGACACTAACAATCTGCTTGTCTGCACTTATCTAAACGGAAATTGTGAAAAAATTACAGTTAGTGGGAATACCGGAAGCATCTCCCCCATCAGTCCTTTTATCTCGCACCCCATCTACTCTAGAAATATTACGGATATTGTCGTAGTGCCCGAAGGTTTTTATGAACAATAAAATCATCTGCGCCATACTTGCGGTTTCATTCTGCCAAACAGCCGTCGCTCGAAAAGAAAAGATCGACTACGAGCAAGACTTCAATTCTTTACTAACTCTAAGCGGAAAAGCCGGCTACTCTTTGGGAAATCTATTCGGAAGTGGAACTGTTCCGACTTTTTCGGGGGCGATGTACGGTGGTGAAGTTGAATATATCTTTGGTAGAGCCTATTTTTCTGTGGCTCCATTTTTTGAATATCGATGGATGCGTATACAAAATAGCGCAAACACCTTAACCAGCACAGACTCTTGGCAACAAAGCTATTGGGGCGGTGGCTTACGAGTCTATACGGGACGAGCCTTTTTCAAGGCTGGCTATGGAAGCTCTTCCGTTACAGAAAGTATCTCCATCAGTGGAAATACCGCACGCTATACGGCTTCTCCCAAAACGCTCTTGCTGGGCGCTGGAATGAGCTGGGTATTTCCCCGATATTTAAGAGTCGAAATGGGGGCCGACATGATGCACACAAAAGTTCGGCTTATAGACGGTAACTTCCCAGCTAGAAGAGATTTGTTTCATTATTCAGCCTACCTAGCCCTTAAGTTAGTTTTAGATTCCGGCTATAGGTCCACAGGCAAAAAGAAATAAGCTTCTACTTCGATAACGGCACCTTCGCCACATACAATATGGCCCATAGGCAAGTCCGGTTTTAAGACTGAAGAATCTGCGTCGCCCTCTGTGCGAGCCCCTCAACAATTGAGGTGAAGTTTCTAAACGTTTCTAACTTTGATTCTCCAAAACGCTCAAGCAGCTCTTCTCTTACCAAACTCACTTTAGCCGTTCCACCTGTGCAGCAGACTCTATCAATGTCCGACGCCTTCAAACCTGCTTTCAACAATGTTTCATCCAAACCAGTAAAAATCTTCTCAATTTCTGATCGAGTATAGTTCTTGAATTGCTTGGAAGTGATCAATTCTTCAATTTCAATACCGGGATAACTGTAGCTGACGCTTCCTTTTCCATTCATTGAAACGTCTTTCTTCGCTTTCTCTATGGCTTCAAAAACGGCAAAGCCTAACTGGTTCTCCAAAAGCACCTCCAACTGCGAAATGTATCTCACATCTTCCTCGTGCAAGGATGCAGCTTGGATGCGTTTCAAAAGATCTCGGTTCTCTCGGCTATTGAGCAAATTAATATAGGCCGTTGAACAGAGATGCCCGATTAAACCTTTGGGCATTTGCATGACATTGCTGCCGAAAGGCACCTTATAGCGAGTTTCACTTCCAAAATTCTCGGCCACGCGGTGTTTCATAATTTGTCCGTCAAGGACATCGCCTGCTACTGCGACTCCTCCAATGGCCAAAACATCTTCTGGCTTGAATTCTTTTGGGGACAATTTCAAAATCGTAAAGTCAGAGGTTCCTCCCCCGAAGTCGGCGACCAGGACAAGCTCTTCCTTTTTCATTTCCAAGCGAAAACGATAAGCAGCGGCAACAGGTTCGGGAAGAAACTCGATGTTCTTAAATCCCGCCAGTCGAGCCGCTGACTCCAGACGGTCTTGAGCCAATTGATCGAGTTCATCATCCTCAGAAAACCGCGCTGGCCTCCCCATAATTACAGAACTAATGTCTTGTTGAAGCTGGTTGTTGGCCCGAGTGCGCATTTCTCTCAAGAAGCACCCTATGAGATCATCGAGCTTCCTTTGCTTCCCGTTGATCCATGTGCTTTCAAAACTTTTCACCGGAAGAAAACGCTTCATTGATTTCAAGAAGCGCCCTTCCATGGATTGCTCTACGTATTCCCGCACAGCATCACTTCCAAAAGAAATTCCCGATTCCGGATGGAAGTAGATCAGGCTCCTAAGAACAGTGGGGTCTTCCGCTCTCGGATCAAGAGGCATAAGTTCTCTCACACCCTCTACATCCGCAGCACCTAGCAGTGAATTCGAAGTTCCAAAATCAACGGCATAGATCAATTCACTCATTCAAAAGAGGATAACGTAGAAACCTACAATCCGTAAGTCCGTCATCCGGATTCCACAGAACTATGCCCCGTGGCCATCCGAAATTTAATGACTTATGGGCTTATTTCCTACCCCAAAAACTCCGATATAACCCAGATGCGCTTTGGTTATCCGAAAGAACGATTTAAGCACGAAAGGCAAAAGCAAGTTTTCCAGATCTTCCTCGACGCTACTTGGATTTTACTGAGCTTTTTCGGCTTTCCGTCATCATTGTCGTGGGCAGCGGAATACACCATTTATTCAGACGCGGGAACGCCCCATAGCGAATACAACAACATTCTCCCTCGTCTACAAAATGGCGATGTACTTATCTTCTCCGAAGGCGAACGCTTTATAGTTTCTGAAATATTAGGGCACGGAAACACAACACTGATTGTCGGAGGCAGATTTGAATCGGATCAAGCCCCCGTCGCGCTGAGGATCCCGCTCTTTCAAGGCTACTTCAACGCCATCAGGCAAATTGATTTTGAAGAACGCCAAGCTCTCCTGGAGCAAACAGATTCTTCCTCACTCAAGAAACTTCAATCACAGGATGGACTACTCCAAACGAGAAGTGGGCAGACTTATCCCGACTACCTGAACTCCATGATCGACACTCAAAAAGAATTTGAAAAACTAGACGCTCCAGTTTTACCAATACTTAAATTTCGTAAAAACGAATACGCTGCCGTGCCTATTATCAAAGGAGATCTTAAAACGGGCCGCCCCCTAAATCTCGATGATTTTATCAAAGATGCTTCTCTTCGAAGCCAATTTCCCGAAGCTTCAGAATCTTTATCTGAATTAGTACGTAAGATGGCCAAGGTTGGGAACTTTGCAGATTTCGGGTTGAGACAATTTTCTTATGATTTTTCAAGCAAGCAATGGATCCTAGCGGATTGGCTTGGCTACCCCAGTCGAGCTAGTGGACTAAGTGCTTTCAGCTCACGCTCTCATCCACTAATTGCAGAAATCAGGTACCACGACAAGGAACTCTCTCGCACTCTACAAAAAGTCATGGACTCCGAAAAGTCTCTCCTTCGCGGCAGCAACAACTCTTGCCTCCGAAACATTAAGATTTTAGTGCTGGGATTGTAGTGCGGATTGTGTCTAGTTGATTCTAAATCTTTCCCAATTTCTTGAGTTTTAATCTCCAAATTTTGGTCTGCTTCTTGCGAAGACCAAAATTTGGAGGTGAAGAGTGAAAACATTTAAAACATTGGAGTTGGCGATTGAATTTTATAGATCTTGTGAAGATTCAGAGCTGAAGGGAAATCTTAAAGATCAGTTGTTGAGAGCAAGCTCATCGATTGCCCTTAATCTTTCCGAAGGCAATGCGAAGCATACCGTGAAAGAGAAGAAACGCTTCTACAATATGGCATATGCTTCCCAAAAAGAGTGTCAGACGATATTGAGGCTATATTCTGGCAATTGTCAGGATCTAGAGCATGAAGCCGACCGTATTGGAGCCCATCTCTTTAGGCTATTAGATTCAAATCTTAGGGTGTTTCAGAATACCGAATACGGTTAACGGTATTCGGTATAGAATAATGGCGATCCCACGGGGAGTCGAACCCCGGTTGCCTGGATGAAAACCAGGTGTCCTAGGCCTCTAGACGATGGGATCGTTAAGAGAACTGGTGTCTTATCCTATATTTATAGGGGTTTAATCAAGCCCTTTTGGAAAAATAATTCATTTTCTTCAAATAGACGTAATTAACCCTTGAAAGTCAGCTCTAACTCTATAATTTTACAGCGCTTATGGCAAAGAACCCCTGGAAACTCACCAACGCTCCCAAGCTTCCTAAAACAGAAGTTTTGGAATCCATTATGACTCGCGCACATTCTCACGTGATGTCGATGATCCACATTGCCAATCATCGCAAAGACAAAGAGAAAGGTGATCCAAAAGTTGGTGGTCACCCCGCAGCTTGTGCCTCCTCTTTGCACCTTCTATCCACTTTGCACTTGGCTGTTAGAAATCCACAAGACTTCATGGCCGTAAAACCACACGCATCTCCGGTGGATCACGCCAACAATTATTTGCTCAGACTTTTTTGGGAAGGCGACAACACCAAAACTTTTGATTGGATGAAAGACGATCGCATGAAACTTGCGATGAAGAACCTTCGCCATTTTACACATTCTGGTGAACCTGTTTTCCAAAGCTATCACTCCACTGTAGACCCCGATCATTGGAACGTTCTCCCTTCTGGATCAGTGGGTATTCCTCCCGTAAACGCGATCTACCTAGCCCACGCCTACCGTATGGCTGAAAAACACGGATACAACGTTCCTCAAGACGCTCACTTTTGGTGCCTGATGGGAGACTCAGAATTCCGCGAGGGCTCACTCTCTGAAGTGATGCCTGAAGCTGCAGAACGAAACCTTGGTAACGTCACCTGGATCCTCGACTACAACCGCCAGTCTCTCGATGGTCACCGCGTTCTCAATGAAGAAGGCCTCGGCTCAAAAGATAACGACCGAGTCGAAGACATGATGCGCGCCAACGGCTGGGACGTCATCCAACTCCGTCACGGAAGCTTCCGTGAAAAGGTATTCGCCCAAAAAGACGGCGAAGCGCTTCGAAGTGTTTTTGAAGAAGCCCTTCCCGACTTTGAGTTCCAAGCTATGCTTGCTGGTCAAAACGCCAAACAAATCAAAGACGCTGTTGGCCGCTACGACAAAGCCGCTCAAAAAGTTTTGTCAGGCCTCAAAGACGAAGAAGTCGTCAAGTTCATCAACGACCTAGGTGGACACGACGTTGAGAAGCTCATCGAAGTCTTCAACGCTTCCAAAGAAGATCCTGAAAAACCAACGATGATCATCGCCCACACTCTCAAGGGCTGGAAACTCACCAGTCAGGCCAAATCTGCCAACCACAACACCATGATCGAGGAGGACGAAGTTATCGCCATTCGAAACGGCCTTGGACTCAAGGGCGAAGACTACTTCAACTTCGAGCACTTCGACGCTGGCACTCCAGAAGCAAAATATTTAGCAGAACGCGGTGAATGGCTACGTAAAGGCATGCAAGCTCAGCAAGAGCTCAAGGCCCAAAACCTCGAAGCGACTAGGAAAAAAGTTATCGATTCCAAAGCGCTCGAGAATTTTCCCACAGAACTAGGGATCAACCTCAAATTCGTCCCCCTCATTCACACTCAGTGGATGATTGGACAGCTCTCCGCCAAACTCACTCGTATTGCTGAAACACCTCTCGATGAAAAGGATCTCAAAGAAGGTCAAAAAGCGCTGAGTGACGATGAGCGCAAACTCAAAGTTCTTGCCGATGGTTTCATCACCATGGCGCCAGACGTCGGAACTTCGACGAACCTGAACTCCACTCTCGACGGCCGCATCTTTGGACCGGAGACAGAAGACTTCGAAGGCCAATATGGCGTTCAAGACTCCAAGACTCCTCACCTCGTACCACACGAAAACAGCACATCACGCTTCATTCGTTTCGATATCGCAGAGTCCAACACCATGAGCTGCGTGGGAAGTTACGGAATGATGCCTCACTATACGGGTAATCCTATCCTGCCGATGATGACCGTCTATGACTTCTTTATCAAACGTGCGCTCGACCAATATTTTTATAATGCTTACTGGAAATCCAGCTTCATCTGTGTGGGAACTCCCGCAGGTGTGACGCTTTCTCCAGAGGGCGCTCAGCACGGATGGAAGTCTGACATTCAAATCGCAAACTCCATCACTTGGGAGCCTGCTTACTGCCAGGAGCTCGATTGGATCTACGCAGAATCCATCAAGCGCCATCTCTTCACTCTCGTTGAAGGCGAAAAATCTCCCAATGGAAATGCCGGACGAAGCGCCGTTCTCATCCGCTGCGTGACTCGCGCGCTTGAACAAAAAGAAATGCTTAAGAGACTCAAGACTCACAAACGCTTCGAAGGAAAGTCCGATGCCGACATCCTTGAGTCCACGAGAAAAGACTGCCTAGAGGGCGGATACTACCTTGTCGATCACCGAGGCAAAGACGGCTACCGCCCTAGTGAAAACGTTGTGAATCTCTTTACAATGGGAGCACTTGTCACCGAAGCCCTTCAAGCCAGTGACAAACTTCTTGAAGAAGGCATCTTCGCCAACGTCATCCAAGTTAGTTCGCCAGATCTTCTTCTCGGAAATCTTGCCGAGCAAAACAACTACAAACATCTCAAGCAAGGCCTAGGTATCACCGGAGATCTATTCACACGAGTGACCGCTAACGCTGAATCTGCTGCCAAAGCAAGCATGAATGGAACCTACCCTCCTCAGCACATCGGCCCCCGCCCCTTCGACACCCTCACGGCTAGTCATGCAGGTGCAGCTCAGCTTATGACACTTGCAGGAAGAAGAATTCCAATCGTTAGTGTTCACGACGGCGAGCCTGGAATCCTCGACAACATTGGATCTTGCGTTGGCACACTTCACAAGTCACTCGCGACTCGCAAACACTCCAAGTGTGGACGCCCGAGCGACATTTACGCGTATCACGGCATGGACCCTGATACGATTGTAGCGTCCGTTCATAGTGTGATGGAAGAAAGTGCTTTGAGTGAAATTCGGATTGAAGCCCCCCTTGCCCAGGCGATGAGCCAAGGAACGGCCAGAGTTTAAGCCATAAGCCGACCCGCTTAAAAGCGAATCAAACTTCTAAGCCCATATACTAAAAAGTGTGTGGGCTTATTCATATCCAATTTTATTGATCTTCATCTTAAAATAACTTTTAGATTGGTCGGAGTCTGACCCGATCCATATAGCCACGGCCTCAAAGCCATCAGTATAATTCATCTCAAACTCAAATTTACCCGGAGCATCTAAGCGCCCCATGACCGTTTCATTAAAGTAAGAACTCATGGGATGCTCTCTTTGATTCCACTTAGGCGATCCTGTCCATGCAAGCAAACCCAAGTCAATCGTTTTGAGCCCCGCACCTTTTGAATCAGCAAGCTGCTCCAGCTCCACGAGCCAGTTATCAGCAAATTTCTTTTCCACCCAAGAAAGGCGCCTGTCTCCCGACCAGACCGGACCTATTCTTAATGGAAAATCGTCAACTTCTTCCTTAGAATTAATATTTGGATTCGCAATGGCCTCACCATTTACAAAGATCTTCTTAATGGCCTTAGGCTTTTCAAAAACATAAAGAAATATTCCAGAAGAAGCGTTTGCATCTACATTGAGGATCCCTTCAGAAAATTCATACTTCGTCTTTGCACCTTTCCCAAAATCCAAATACTTCCAGCGCTCAGAATCAGGACTCAAAGGCAAAAAAGCCAGAGCCCACATTGGGACTCCGGCTTTCATCACCAATATTTTTAGACGATCTAAACTCACTGGTATGCTTTTTCGCTAAGCGTTTCCTGCATTCCAATGACTTTGATTTCGTATTCAGGAAAGTTTTTCTTAAGTAGTGGACGAATTTCTTTTGAATCGCCAACCAATACCATAACTCTCGTAGCCTTAGCCCAATTTGATTGAAAGTAGTTGCGAATATCATCTCGACCAATCGACCAATCCGATGGCTTGGTCTTCATGAATTCAGGACTAAGCTCTCCCTCAGCGACAGCCTTGCGAAGAGCTAATCTCGCCGAAGCCGAAGAGTTATCGAGAATATGCCCAAAGCGAAAGCTCTGCCACTGCCTCTTCCAGACATCTTCAGGCAAAACCTTAAATACATCCGCCTCTGCATAAGCAGCCGTTTGAATTTCGGCAATAACCTCCAAAGCCTCTTTGTTTTTCTCACGAACTGGGTTTGTTAAAAAACCAACGGCTGGGTGGCCTAAATAGAATTTTTGAAGTGGAGAAACGGTGTAAGCCAGTCCTCTTTTGTTTCTGATTTCATCACCGAAGTAAGAGCCTAATCCAGAAAAGCCAAGAATGTGTCCACCAAAATGAAGGGCTAACTCTTCTTGAGTATCTACAGGAAACTCATCAAATACGCCTGTTGTAAAAACTATGGTCTGAGATCTTCCTGATTTTTCAACAATAATGGCCGTCTTCTTCCCAGAATCAGCTTCATTTTTCTCTGGTGTTTTAAGCATCGATCTATTGATAGCGCCCTTCGATATCTTTCCGTGATTAGAAAAAACTCTAGCCAAAATCTTTTCAGCCAATGCCTCATAATCTTTGGGGCCCACATACCCTGCCCATAGATCAGCCTCCTGATTCAATGTAGCTTGAGCTAGGCTTTTGATGCTGAGGTTTGTTACCCCCTGAAGACCTTCCAATAGAACCGGGTACAGTCCAAAGTTTTTGATCCCAAGCCAGCGTCTTCCCGTTGAAGCCGCAAGCCCCATGTCTGAATCCAAACTTCCCTTAAGGGCCGAATCCATTTTGAGTTTTGCCTTCTCAACGGTTTCTGGATTGATTCTTGGTCTCTTCCAGTTTTCTTCGACAAGTCCGATGAGTGGCTCATAGTCCTTGCCTTCGATAATCGGGAATGTGAGCCCCCAAGAAGAAGTATCACGACCAGCACCAAAGGAAACCGACGCCCCGAAAGACATCATTGCATCGAGAAACTCTTGCTTGGTCAAACGTTCTGTTCCGTCTTCTAGAATCTCAGAGTAAAGAGCCATAGAGGCCGCCTTCACTTGTGAATCCGACAGCATTCCCGTCGGAAACATCACCTGCAAGGAAAACAACGGAAGTGGATCGGTCTCATGATCTAAGTAAATTTTTGCCTCTGAATTAACAGCCGCAAACAAGGCGCATAAAGTGAGAGTAGATCTGATCATTTTATTTTTAAATATATTCATTATTTTCACCTAGTCCTTATTTCCTAAACACACGTTTTTTAAACGGAGCACTTTTCTTAGATGGTTTCAAGATCACTCGAGTCTTCGCTCGATTACCCCAGTCGTCCCAAACGGCTCTCACCTGATCGAGAGTCACAGTTTTAATCTGGTCCATAAAAGCAAAGCCATGCATAGGATCATTGGCCGTGACAGCATTATAAGCCAGACTCTCAGCAACCCCCATTGGCTCACGAAGCTCGCCTAGGTGATACTCGAGATAGTAGAGCTTGATGCCCTCTAGCCTTTCTGAATTCAACCACGTTGGAAACTTTTTCAATGCAGCATCATAAGCCTTCTCAAGCTGCGCAATGCTGACACCAGGATTACCCGTCAGGCGGATCGTTGAAAGAGAGGGATCGACCAAGAAATAGCAAGAATCACTCACACTACGTGCAATTTTCTTCTCAACAAGCTCGCTAGGCAAGTAACCCAACTTACTATCAGCCAGCAACGAGCACAAAAGCATTTCCGCAGCATTTTGTTTGTTCATGAGGCCTGGTGAAAATCTAGCGTCGGCCATATGAACTGTTTCCGTTTGAAAAGGAATGACAACTCGTCTGTCCTTGCGCTTCAACTGCTCACTGCGGATCACCGGCTCAACCCAGTTCTCTCGATCGAATTCACCATAGTGTTGATCCAAAGTGTTAAGAGCTTCTTTGATCTTGAAATCGCCAACCAATGCAAGAGTGGCGCGGTTCGGAGCATAATATCTTTTGTAGAAATCAAGAGCATCCTGAGTGGTCATAGCATCCAGGTCCTCCTGCCAGCCAATTGGACCAGTTTGGTATGGGTGAGAATCAAAGGCTTGCTGGAAAAGCTCCCAACTAAGTCTGCCGGCTGGCGTATCAACGGTTCTCATCTTACGCTCGGAAACAACTGCGCCTCTTTCCGTTTTAAAAACTTCTTCGCTGAGCTGAAGTTTTCTCATACGCTCCGATTCAAACTGAGCGACTTCATTGAAAACCTCTTTAGGCACAAGTTGATGGTAAAGAGTTAGGTCAAAACTTGTGAAGGCATTGAAGCGATCGCCCCACCCTGACAAAGTTTTAAACGGCTCTGGAAAGTTCGGAGTACCTCGAAACATCATGTGTTCAAACAAATGAGCAAGCCCTGTTCGTCCCGGAGCTTCAAACCTTGACCCCACCCCAAAAGCTGTAACATAGGCAATCACGCCAGTGTTAGGTCTAGACTCAAGCAAGACCTTCATTCCAGAGCGAAGATGTTCATACTCTTGCACCACAATCCCCTTAAAGGGCTCATAAGTATTCTTGTGAACGAAGCCTTTGTATTCCTTCGGCGCAGAGTTGCCCCCCAAAGTCGCGCAGGCTGATAGAAAGACAAATAGAAGTAATGATAGGATTTTTCTCATACAATGAGTTTGACTCCTCTTACGAAAACTCGCAAGTCACTCTATAGAATATGAAAGTCAAAGCTCAGGCGGTCGACCTATCTTCGAAAACAAGTGGCGACTTCCGGCAACATTTTACCCAAAAGCTCACGCGAGGCGTCAGCCCCCTCGAAAAAGTCACGGATTTCTGTCGATGAGACCTCCATCACTTTTTCTGTCATAACTCGCCAAACACAAAGACTTCTGAGCCCTGGACTCACTCTCTCAATGAGGCTCATCTCCACCTTTCCACGAGGGAAGACCCAAAACTCTTCAATTTTTTCTAGAAGTGCATCAATATGCTTCCACTTTTCAAGCCCATCAAGACAATCATCCCCCACACACAAAGCCCACGGCTCGTCAGGGTATTGTTCCGACAATTTACTGAGGGTATCAAAAGTATAAGTTGCCTTGGACTGTTCAAGCTCGAGCCATTCGATTTGAATTTTCTCAAGGCCCTGAACATTTCGACTTTTGAGTGAGGACATCCAAGCTTCCATAACTTGATAGATAAATTTATTCTTATCGACAGGTGCACCTCTCAAGAGAATCTGAGAGCTTTCCTTGAGCGGATTTTGGTAGGTTGGAACGAGGTGCACAGCTTTGACTTCTGGTTTTGCAAGCAGAGCCAGAAGCATTTCGTCATGACCCAAATGGGGAGGGTAGAAAGAACCACCAAAATAAACTCGGTATGCTTTCATCCTCAATCAACGGCCTCTAGAATTCTTCTTCCTCTGAGAGAACTTCATCATTCCCATCAGCATCAAATTCTGTGTTGTCATCAAAAACAAAGCCATCATCTTCGTCTTCATCACCAAAGAGTTCGGCATTTCCATAGCTAACAACCGATGAAACGTGGTTTTTGTATTCGCGAGGTCCAAGCCCAATAAGTTCGAGGCTGATCATGTTCTTCAGGTCTTCAAGACCATAGCTGCTCGCTGAAGAAATCAAACAAGTCTTCTTCAGGAGATTCTCTGCATCAATCGCCTCAAACAAAGAAACGATTCCTTTTTCTTGAAGTTCTGGAATCGCTTTCAATGCCTCGATCTTTTTGTCGGGGCTATCGCCAGCCTCATTCAAAATATCTTGCCAAATATCAGCCTTTGTCAACGCCACACACATTGGCAGCGCACCAACGTCTGCAGAATACTGACGTAGCTCTTGAAGCAATGTCTTAAACTCAACGTCAAGCTCTCGCCCTGTATAGGGATCAAGATCAAGCATCACAATCAAAGCTCTCGTACGCTCAGCATGTCTTAGGAATCGATGCCCTAAGCCCTTACCTTCACTAGCGCCTTCAATAATTCCTGGAATGTCAGCAAGAACAAAGTCAATATCACTACCACGCACTACGCCCAAATTTGGAACCAAAGTCGTGAAGGGATAATTTCCAATCTTAGGACGAGCCGAGCTCCATTTGCTGATCAAGGTGCTCTTTCCAGCATTCGGAAAACCAATTAAGGCCACGTCCGCAAGAAGCTTGAGTTCCATACGGTATTTGACGGGTTTACCAGGAAGGCCCGGCTGCGCATACTCTGGGGCTTGTCTCGTGGAAGTTGCAAAGTGTCTGTTGCCCAGACCGCCTTTACCACCTCTTAGTAGCATCACCTTTTTTTCAGGCTCCACTAAGTCAGCAAGCAATTCTCCGGTTTCGTTATCAAAGATCAACGTTCCCACTGGAACTTTAATCTCGAGATCCACACCACCACGACCATTCTTGTCGTTACCCATTCCTGGCTTTCCGTTTTCTGCGGCGTATTTGGTGATGTATTTGAAGTCTAGAAGACTTTGCATTTGGTGAGTCGCAATAAAATATACGTCTCCGCCTTTGCCACCGTCTCCGCCATCAGGCCCCATTTTGGGCTTGTATTTCTCACGGCGAAAATGCACGCAGCCAGGCGCTCCGTCCCCACTTCGTACATCAATTCTAACTTCATCAATAAACTTCATACTGTCCTTAGCGAATAAAAAAGGCGGGTCTCTAAATTATAGAGAACCGCCGTGTGGGTCGAAGCGAGCGAGATCCGCCTTTCAAAATGCAATATAAGATTCTGCCTTACGCAGAAGTTACAGGCAAAATAGCTACTTTTGTTGGGCCATTTGAGTGCTTCTTAAATTGAACTTCACCGTCAATCAAAGCAAACAAAGTGTGGTCACGCCCCATACCCATGTTTTTACCTGCGTGAAACTTCGTTCCACGTTGGCGAACGATAATGCTTCCAGCACTTACAGTTTCACCACCAAAGCGTTTCACACCCAACATTTTTGGGTTTGAATCACGTCCGTTTTTAGTACTACCACCAGCTTTCTTCGATGCCATAGTCTTGTCCTAGCCTTTCCTAATTTACAAATCAGCAGCGATTAAGCCGTGATCTTTTTCACCAACAAACGAGTTTGTGGTTGTCTGTGTCCCATAGTCTTTTTTGAGTTTTGACGGCGACGAGAGTGACGGATCAAAATCTTTTTATCCAAAGTTTGTTGTAAAACTTCGAACTCAACTTTTGCTCCAGCAACTTGTGGTTGACCAAGCTTCAAATCAGCAGGTCCTTTCGCCACAAAAAGAACGTCTTCAGCCGTCCATTTCGCGCCAGGCTCAACTTCAAGCTTTTCAGTTAAAATCATATCGCCTTCAGCGACACGGTATTGCTTACCGCCAGTGCGAATGACCGCGTAAGGGAATTTGAGTGTGTCCTTAGAAGAACTTTTAGAAGAACCTTTAGAATCGGTAACAGACATATCTATCCTTTCAACCGTTGGTAACTTCAAAAGGCCGCACCTATCTAGAGGATTTTGGCGCACCAACGCAGGTAGATGTGTTCGTATATTTCGGGGGTTGTGTCAACGAATAAGAGCCGGCAAGCGGCTCAATTGAGAGCGTATTTGCGCTCTGGAATAGCTTGGCCACAAGCTGAGCAACAAGCTTTTTCATGAATGACGTTCTGCATGTAGTAGGACGCATGAGTAAATTTGAGAGGATTGCCACAACTGCCGCAATCCCTGTGCTGAGCCAGGAAGGTCTCGCGACGTTTCTGATCCTTGAAGCTTTTGATTTTATTAAGAATTTGATCTCTATCTTCTAGGGAGTTTAAAAAATCACGAACTTTCATATGGCACCTCCTGTGTCCTACCCCCTTCCATTCGGCGCCAATTCGAGGGAGCTTGAGGCTTTTGTTAAGAAAAGGTTAAGACTGGTGCAGCGCAGCACCAGCCCAGCACATTCTGGACTTGGCAAATGGCCAGCTGACGGGCTTTGTTAGGGGGCTCATGACGAATCGTGATCACGCGGAATATTTGGAGACCTTAGGCTTTGAAGCCAGGCCCCACCTCAGACAAGGTGAAAGCCTGACAGAGCCATCGCCCTCAGACGGCCTGCCCAACTGGGACGAATCTGCAGGACAGAGTCCAAACGCTCCCGCTAAGGCCTGGCTCTTTGTGCTCGATCACGCATCACAGAGCCAACCTCTAGCCCTAGAGCTCTTCGACAAAATGCTCGGCGCCTTAAAACTAAACCGCGACGACATCGAAACGACATTTGCACGCAACGAAGGGGAACTTAGAGAGCGACTCGAAACTCATTCCGGATACAAAATCTGCGTGATGATGGGCCACTCGTATGGTGCGAGCCTCAACGCTCCCCGAAGTTTTGCGACACGCTCCCCCGCAGAATGTCTCCTCAATACCGATTTAAAGCGCCCCGTTTGGGAAACGCTTCAAGAAGCCGCAAAAAGCCTGCATTCCTAAGCCCGAGCCTCAACAAAAGCCCATTTTTCTGACAAACTAATAGATGTGGGGACTAAACTTTTTTGCGCGAGATCGACGGGAATAATTTGCGCAGGCTTGCTTGCGTTCAACTCGCCTCCCACTTTCGCCAAGGCAACGTCAGCCACACCAACAAACCCAACCAAGATCCAAGGGCTTTCGCATATCAGAGTGCTTGTTGAAAAAATTTCTAACGACTCTGATGAAACCTTGGAAATTACCGGACAAGCCCTAGGCTCAAATGAGGGACACATTTTTCGATCTCGAAAAATTCAATGCTCGCAGAAAGTTTCGATCTCCTCTTCCCTCCTTTCCGTGAACGACATCACGCAGACCCCTTCGCAAATTGCCTGGTCCTGCGAGTCAGATCCTCATTCATGGATTCTAAAGAAACCCATTCAAATCAAAGATCGGTCTGACTTCGTTCAATACAAAAAAGCTTGGTATCGAGGGACGTTAGAAATTTACCCCACGGCTGACGCCCTCTACCTCATCAACCATGTTCCCATCGACGATTACATCGCCTCACTCATTCATGGCGAAATGCCTGAGACCTACAACATCGAAGCCCTGAAAGCACAAGCGGTTGCGGCTCGCAGTTATGCCGTAGCGCAAGCTCTCAAGAGAAGAAACTACGGTCTTGCTTGGGATGTCAAAGACAGTGACCGTGACCAAATGTATCCTGGGGCCCAGCGTGAAACTAGAGCGAGTCTGCAAGCTGCACTAAGCACGAAGGACGAATATCTCATCAGCGACGACCAAATTCTGAAAGCCTATTACTCAGCCGCTTCTGGCGGACATTCAGAACTACCGAGTTATGTTTGGGGACGCAAAGACGAAGACAAGCACTACGTCGCCAAGCCCAACCCTTGGGACAAAGGCCGCTATCAATGGAACATTGATCTTAGTTCGGGCATCTCAGCCCTCTGGCAGAAACTCGGCAAGCTCATTGATATTCAAGTGACCCACAGAACCGCGGGTTCAAGGGTAGAAAATATCAAGTTGATTGGGTCAATTCGGGAAATTGATTTGAGTCCTCGAGCTTTTGCTAAGCGACTCGGAATGGGCAGCTTCAAAAGTCTGAAGTTTGATATCACGAAGAACGAAAATGGATTCAAATTTGAAGGCGAAGGATGGGGTCACGGAGTCGGGCTCAGCCAAGTGGCCGCACAGAAGATGGCCCTAGCAGGCAATGGTTACAAAAAAATCTTAGCTTTTCATTATCCGAAAACTTCTATTGAAAATCTCCAGCGAAATAAAGTTCTTGAAGACAAGTCACTTCGCATTCCAGCCCACGCCAGGTAGACACACTAAGGCTCTTCAGTCTTAAACTCTTCAGACAAGAACTCTTCCAGAATCAGTGCCTCTATCAATTGATCTAGAATCTCGTCGGGGATCTCTAGATCGACATCATATAGCTGCACTTTGCCTTCGGGAAGTTTTTCAAGTGTTGTCGAGGCTTTCACGCCGTTATCGAGATTGCGCTCTACAGTAATGAATTTTTCATCTTCTTTGACCGTTATTTCAGCCTCTGGAAGCTGAGGCGAGGCTCCAGCGGGAGCGGATGAGGAAGCCGCTTGTTTTTTATAGCTATCTTTGACTTCCTGATTGAGTTCATCAGCTTTCTTGGGGTCGCCGTTTGGCACAACGGCCGTTAGACCAAACAGCCCCATCAACCATGGCATCACCTGCTCGCGATAGAGCGTAAAGTATTCCCATGAATTGAATTTACTCATGTAAAAATAAGTTCCAAAATCAAGCCCCGCCAAAAGTAGCGGGCTAGACTTTGGAAGCTTAATCTTCTGACTAAGCTTCTGTGCGATTTTAGGGAGCAACTTATAGCGAATCGGATTCTGAATCAGAGTTCTTCTAGCATTCGCCCAAACCGCTGAATGCAGAAAGATAAAAGGAATGGTTTGAAGGGATTTCGCAAGATCTGGGGTGAAAGACAAAGTTCCGCCCATGGCCAAGAAGATATGATCAAAGCCATGTGTGAAACCGACGAAGGCAATCGTCGAAATCGCCGTCTTTCCAGAAAGACCCGCTAGCTTTTTCGCGAAACGCTGAGCCTTAACTTTTCCTCCGGGAAAGACTTCCGTTTTTGAAAGTGTTTTTCCAAACTTCAGATCAGACTTGAATGATATTCTACAATTCGCCTCTGCAAATATCGGAGTGAATATTATCGTGCTAGCAATGGCTTCAAAGGGAAATCGATCAAGGCGGTCTTTGTTGGAGTTGAAGTAAGCAAATAAAGCTCCCCAATAGACCGCTATATCCATAGCGGTCGACTTCAAAACGACTGGATTCTGGAACATGCAAGAGAATTTATCTTTGTGAGCCCTAGGATCAAAAAGTTGCGTGAATCGACTTTGGAAAAGCTCAAACTGACATTTTCGATCGTCGCAGCTATCCCACTCGCTTTTTATTTTTCCAAAGCTAGCCTTAGCTCTAGAGGTCCAGGCGTCAATAAACTTTTTATCCGCGTAGGGATCTTGTTTGGCATAGGGAGTGAACTTCTCGTAACGATTTTTAACGAAAGTACCAAGTGTGATCGATTCTTTTTTCTTGGCGCGTTCTTTAAGGGTTTTAAAATATTGTTCAGAGGGCTCCCCTGTCTCTCTAAGCCAAGAATAGAACTCGCGAACACGGAAGTTTTCATCAATACGGCTATAGATCAAAACATACTGCGCGACTTCTCGTTGAAACTCCTTAAGTGTCTTAAACTCGCTGATCTTTTTTTCAACTAGGCCATTATATTGCTCTAGATACTTCTCCTGGCTTTGACGAAGCAGGGTTTTGGCCTCAGCCTTTGTAGCGCCTTCCTTTAAAACGGTCTTGTTTCGTTGAAAGCGCTTATCGACATAGGAGGTCAACTCCCTAAACTGACGCCATTGCTTCGGCATTTCATGTTCGGGATTGCGCGCGAGCCAATCTAAGATCTCAAGACTCCTAGCATCACCTCTCATGTATTTTAAAAAGAAAAAATGCTGAAGCTCACTTTGCACACTCTTCTCATTTGCAAATGTCGCTCGCCCTCTCGAACGAATAAGACTCAACTGAGCTTCAAGTTCACGATCTACTGCTTTGCTTTTAATGATTTTTAGATTCTTCGCCCCCAACAGCTTGGAGTTCCCAGCCCAACGTTTGATCCGGCTCATTAGCGCCGTGTTCTGAGTCGCATCTCTTTTGTTAAGGAGAAAATATTCTAGATCAACAAGTGCAGAATAGTATTCATGTTCAAGGCTGGCATCGCCAGAACTCAACACAAAGTCTTGCTTGGAGATCAATTGCTCTTTCAGATCCTCAACGGACTTAAACGCATCTTCGCTGGAATCAAATTTCAGTTTGTTCTGCTCTGCGGCCTCAATCACAGCCCGCAAAGCATCTTTTTCTTCCGCGATTCCCTCGCGAGGTAACTCGACGTAATTGTCTCTAACCGCATGAAGATCCTTGATGTTTTTCACACACCCCGAGGACTCGACGACCTGAGCCTGAGCCTGCCCACAAAGCATTGAAAATACGAGAAAAAGAGCCTTCTTTACGAAGATGGACCCAAAGGACTTCATAATGTCTATATCTATCGGAATTCCTTAATGAAAGCTGTAGAGCTGAGCCTGCCCAGGAAGCCCCTTTCACCGAAATTTTAACTGTGCGCGGTAAAAAGTGGAAAGCCTCACGGGCTCAGGCTCTCAATCATTCTAAATATTTGGATTTGTTACTCAGGACAGGGGGAGCGCAGCCCCCCTCTGGCAAGTTGGCACTTGCCATTCACCCCCATAGTCCTAAGCACAAACCAACTATTTAGAATGATTGAGAGCCCGAACTACGGCTTTTGAGGCTTTCCACTTTTTACCGCGCACAGTGAAATTTATTGCTGAAGTCAAAAGGTGGCAGGTTTCCCGCCAAAGGCACTTGCCCCACGGCAATCACCTGCTAAGACACGCTAAGTGAGCGAGTTTAGTGACTTCATATCCGACTATGATTTTGACCTCCCAGAAGAGCTGATTGCGCAGTCTCCTGCAGCAGCGCGTGAAGACGCAAGGCTTCTTTTGGTGCGGCGCTATCCCGACAAGGGCCAGCCGTTTTTTGAAGATCTCGAATTTCGAGACCTTCCTCTGGTTCTACGCGAGAACGATTTGGACGATGCCTGCTTTCTAAGAAATCGCAGCGCCGTTCTACCTGCGAGATTCTATGCGACTCGCAGTTCGGGCAGCAGGCACGAGTTTGTCTTGCTTGAAGAAACAGAAAAAAAGGGTGTGTGGAAATGCATCATTCGCAATTCTGCCAAACTAAATTTCCCTGAAGCGATGAAAGTCGAAGGCTGTGACGAAACCTTCAAAGCCATCGATGCCGACCACGTCGACCTCGGCAGCTTCTCAAAACCTGTCGATGCCATTCTTGCGCAAATTGGAGAAATGCCACTACCTCCCTACATCAAAGAGCGCAACGCAGACCGCGATCACAGTCGTTACCAAAGTGTTTGGGCTGACAAAAATGAAAACAAATCGGCGGCTGCCCCAACAGCATCACTTCATTTCACCGATGACATGGTCAATGTTTTAAAAGCTGACGGCCACACCTTCGCAGATTGTTTGCTTCATGTTGGACTCGGAACCTTCGAGCCTTTTCGTGGAGACAAAATTAGCGAACACAAAATGCACAGCGAGAGGTTTTTCATCTCCAAAGAAAACCAAGAAATGCTTCGCTCAGCCATAGACGAATTCCGCCCGATCATTCCCATCGGCTCAACAGCCCTCAGAACTCTTGAGTCACTCGATTTGGAATCAGACAAAGTTGCTGACAAAGGCGGTCGCACGGATTTGTTCATCAAGCCTGGCTTTGATTGCCAATACGCGGATGCCCTCATCACAAACTTTCACCTTCCCCAATCAACTTTATTTGTGATGATGAGTGTTTTTGGTGGAAGCCCGCTCCTCGCAAAAGCCGCATACAAGCACGCTGTTGAGAAAAAGTATCGCTTCTTTAGCTATGGCGACGCAACACTTTGGATTTAATTCTGTGGATCTAAGACGCTATGACTAATCTTGCTCCTCGCCGCGTGCAGTTTGAAGAAATTGTTCCCTCCGGCAAAGACGGGAACCTTCAAGCACGCTCAGGAATTCTCAAAACTCCCCACGGCGACATTCAAACCCCCATTTTCATGCCCGTTGGAACTGCAGGAACGGTCAAAGGCGTCATGCCTCGTGATCTCAAAGAGATGAAGGCCCAAATTATTTTGGGCAACACCTATCACCTCTGGCTCAGACCCGGCACCGAGACTCTTAAGAAAATGGGTGGCCTCAGAAAATGGATGGGATGGGACGGACCGCTCCTCACAGACAGTGGCGGCTTTCAAGTCTTCTCCCTAAGCGAACTGAGAAAAATCAAAGAAGAAGGCGTTGAATTCAAAAGTCACCTCGATGGCAGCAAGCTCTTTATGAGCCCTGAAACATCGATCGATATTCAGGAAGCCATCTCAAGCACGATCATGATGGTGCTTGATGTTTGCCCCGCGCTGCCCGCCACTCAAAAAGAACTTCAAGACGCCATCGACATCAGCAATCGCTGGGCGAAGCGTTGCCTCGAGCATCGCGCCCCGGAAAAAGGTGCGCTATTCGGAATCATCCAAGGCGGGCTAGACCGCAAGCTTAGACTTCAGCACATGGAAACCCTCGCCAATATGCAGGCCCAAGATCGCAACGGCCAGCTGCACGAGTTCGACGGACTCGCCCTCGGAGGCTTTAGTGTGGGTGAAAAACCCACAGAAATGTACCCCGTTTTGGATGACATCGTGTCCCAGATGCCGAAGGACAGACCTCGGTATCTCATGGGCGTTGGCACCCCAGTCGATCTTCTCAATGCCGTGGGCAGTGGAATGGATATGTTCGATTGCGTGTTGCCCTCTAGAAACGCCAGAAACGGAACGCTCTACACCTCGCATGGCACAGTGCGCATTCGCAAACAGGAGCACACCGATAGCGATATCCCCCTGGATTCACGATGTTCCTGTTACACATGCCAGAATTTCAGTCGCAGCTACCTTCGCCACCTCCATAAAGCCAACGAAATCTTGGCCTCCGTGCTCAGCACGATCCACAATCTCCACTTCTTCCTCAACCTCATGGAGCAGTCTCGAAATGCTATTGGAGAACACCGCTTTGAAAGCTTCAGAAATGAATGCTTCGATGATTGGCGTGAGGCCCAAGAGGTGATAGATCCGTAGTCGATCAGGAGGATGAACATGATGTTCTCAAAATTGTTTTTTATTTTAAGTGTGGCCACTGTTTCCGTATCTAGCCTTGCGCAAAGCGATGCAGGTGCCCCCCCACCCCCAAATGGATTTCTTATGCAATTGCCAGTCATGCTGGCGCTATTTGCGTTGATGTACTTTGTGTTGATTCGCCCACAAAGACAGCAGCAAAAGAAAATTCAGGAGTTTCAATCTACAGTTTCCAAAGGTGACGAAGTCATTCTCGGCAACGGATTGATTGGCACAATCGTTGGACTCAATGAACGTGTTGCCTCTATCGAAGTTTCTGACGGTGTTGAAGTGAAGGTCATTAGATCTCAAATTCAATCACTTGCTAAAAACATTTTGTAGTTTTTTAGAAAATTACAGATAGACTTCTTACTGACCCACAGTAGGTATCGATCGCCTTGCTCTGAAATCTCAGTTTAATTTTTCAAAGAGCGAGGCGCACAAAATCTTTTAGAAAAGAGTTAAACGAGTATGAACAAAAGTATTAAGAACCGCTTTTTTACCAGCATCGCCATTGTTGTGGTTTCCATTTATTTGCTGATTCCAACAATGTGGTCCCTCAACCACCCTGAGACTGCTGACAAAATGCCAGACTGGCTCCCCAATGCAGCCATGACACTTGGACTCGACCTTCAGGGCGGTGTTCACATGGTCATGGGCGTGGATCTAGACGGTGTCGTAGAATCACAACTCAAAGTTTATGCTTCCTCAATTGAACGAACCCTTGAATCAAAAGGCGTGAAGTTCACAAAAGTCACTCCCAACAAATCTAGAGCCCTCATCGGTATAGAAGTCGAGGGCGCGGGAGCTGTCACAGCCGTTGATGCCGAGGTCTCTGAGAGATACCAACAAGTCATTGAAGTCGTCGGCGAAGACGCCAACTATATTGAACTCCGCCTCTCAAGAACTCACGAAGATGACGTTCGTAGCCGGGCCATCGAGCAAAGTATCGAAACCATCCGTAACCGTATTGACGAGTTCGGCGTGGCAGAACCCGTCATCTCGAGAAAAGGTGACGACCAAATCTTGGTTCAGTTCCCGGGCGCCAAAGAGCCTGAGCGACTCAAGAGTCTGATCGGCCAAACAGCAAAACTCACATTCCAAATTGTTCCCGACAGCAATGACCCTGCAAAAAACTCAGAGCTAACTGGCCAACTCGTGAAATGGATCGAAGACGCTGAGATCGCCGGTGGATACACCCGCGAGAGCTTCCCTAGACTATCTGAATATCGCGAGAGACTTATGGTCGACTTGGCAGACAAACTTCCTAAAGACACTGAAATTGCTTTTGAGCGCCTCAACAACCCCAACGTTGTTGATGACATCCAACTCAATGCCTACGTCCTCTCTACCAAAAACACATTCTCAGGTGAATACATTGAAAACGCCTTCGTATCTCTCGACAGTGGATCAAACAACATGGGCCCACAACGCCCAGTGGTTTCTTTCCAGATGAGTCCAGCAGGTGCGCCACTTATGGGTGATATGACCCGTGAGTTTAAGGGCTACCAAATGGCCATCGTCCTAGACGGCATCATCAAAAGTGCCCCTTCCATTAACGGCGTCATCACCGACAGCGGACAGATCACACTCGGTACTGGGAACTTCGACCAAATTTCAAAAGAAGCTCACGACCTTTCCATCGTTCTTCGCGCAGGTGCTTTGCCTGCAAACATCGAAGTTCAAGAAGAGCGAGTGATCGGCCCAAGCATGGGCCGCGACTCTATCGAAGCTGGTAAGAATGCTTTGATCACGGCCTCTGCCTTGATCTTTATTTTCATGATCATCTACTACGGCTGGGCTGGACTTATTGGAAGTGTGGCAACCGTTGCCAACATCTGTATCATTTTCGCAGTGCTGGGCCTCATGGGCGCTACCCTTACCATGCCTGGTATTGCAGGTATCGTATTGACGATCGGTATGGCTGTGGACGCCTTGATCATCATTTTTGAGCGTATGCGAGAAGAGATAAGGGCGGGTCGCACCACCCAACAAGTCATTGAGCAAGGCTTTTCACATGCCTTCTCGACCATTCTTGACTCCAACATCACAACGGCCATCGGCGCGTTCATGCTCCTACAGTTTGGAACAGGAACCATTCGTGGTTTCTCCCTCACCTTGATTGTAGGTATTGCAACCAACGTCTTTACAGCAACGTTCATGACTCGAAGTTTCTTCAAGTATCTCAAGAGTGACAACGACGCTGAACTTACAATGGGGCTCAGCAAAAAATCTTTACAGGAAATCGAGGCCTAAAAGCCGCGTTAGGAGCTAAGGAAATATTATGGAACTTTTAAATCCAAACAAAATTAACCTCAAATTCTCGAAGTATCACAAGCCCATGCTTATACTATCTGCGATCACTACGATCATCGCACTTGTTTTGCTGTTTGCCCCAGGCATCAACTACGGAATCGATTTCAAAGGCGGAATTGAGGCTCACCTTAGATTCTCAGACAAAACTGACATCGCGACCTTAAGAACAACTCTCGACCCTGCGCTGACAAATGTTTCTGTAGTTGGTTTCAGTGATGCTGCAAACGAATTCCTCATCACAGCTCAAGAAGATGACAAAGCGTCAATCACTCAAGCATTAACAGGGGCCCTCACAGGTCATTACGGAGCCGCTTCTGCTGAGACGTGGCAAGTCCTAACAATGGACGTGGTCGGCGCAAAAGTCGGAGAAGGTTTGTTAAAATCTGCGATCTTAGCGATCGTCTATACTTGTTTGCTCATCACGGTTTTCATGTACTGGCGATTCGACTTGCGCTTTGCGCCTGGAGCCTTGTTCTGCATTTTCCATGACCTCGTAATTGTGGGGGGCTTCCTAGCCCTTACAGGCATCGAATTCTCCACAACAGTTGTTGCAGCACTTTTGACTCTTGCTGGTTACTCCATCAACGATACGGTGGTTGTCTACGACCGTATTCGCGAAACGGAATCCAAGTACCTTGGAAAAACAAAAGTCCAAATCGT
This sequence comes from uncultured Bacteriovorax sp., assembly GCA_964640545.1. Taxonomy (GTDB): domain Bacteria; phylum Bdellovibrionota; class UBA2428; order UBA2428; family UBA2428; genus JBGSZX01. The sequence continues at coordinate 41,897 of CAZXHL010000010.1, forward strand.
GGATTACGCCGTAAACTCGACACTCTCACGAACCATCATGACCACAGCCACAACTCTCGTAAGTTGCGCCGTACTCTACTTCCTCGGAGGCATTGCTCTTCGTGATTTTGCTGCCACTCTGTTCGTCGGAATTATTGTGGGAACTTACAGTTCGATCTACGTGGCAGCCCCCGTCTACGTTTGGGCCAGTGAGAAATTCAAGATTCAAGAAGGCACAGTCGCTACGACTCGATAGTCTTAGAAGGCTGACCTAGTGACCCAATCAAACGGCAAAGCTATTTGGAAAGCACGAAAGGCTCCCGACTCTAGTCTGGAGCCTTTTGTTTTGGAGTTCGGCAAACTTCTAGGTCCGGTACTTTGGGCCAGAGGATTTGCAACACCAAACGACGATGAGCTCACATCTTTCCTAGATCCAAAACTACAAGATATTCAATCACCCCTGCTCATGCTCAACATGAAAGAGAGCATTGACCGAATTGTCACCGCGATTCAAAAAAATGAGAAGATCTGCATCTACTCAGACTACGACATGGACGGAATCGCAGGACTCAGCCTCCTCTATTCCTTCTTCAAAGCCTGCAATGTTTCAAACGTCACACACTTCCAGCCTCACAGATTCGATGATGGCTACGGACTACATGGCACTGCCTTGGAAAAACTTTACAACGACGGAGCAAGGCTCGTCATCACGGTCGATACAGGCACGACAGCCATCGAAGCCATTGCCCACGCCAATACTCTTGGCCTTGATGTCATCATTACGGATCATCACGCCCAGAAAGAAACGTTGCCTGAGACGCCTTGGCTTATAAATCCAAACCAAAAGACAGACACGAGTGACCTCGGCTACCTATCTGGAACGGGCGTGGCCTTTTATCTTTGCATGGCACTCAGACAGGCCTTACGCGAAAAAAATCATTTCAAAGATTTCCCCGAACCTGACCTTAGAGAATGGTTAGATATTTTCTGCCTCGGAACTGTCGGCGACGTCGTCGACCTTAGGGGCGACAACAGAGCCCTGATCCGCACAGGCCTTCAATACATGGCAAAGACCAAAAGACCGGGACTTAGTGCACTCCTAGAAAGCACCTTAGCGGCAGATCAAATAAACAGGATCAACACCAGAGATCTCGCCTTCTCAGTTATTCCCAAACTCAATGCAGCCAGTCGAATGGGAAAAGCTGAGCTTTCAACCCAGTTGTTACTCACCAGCTTTAGAGACCAAGCGGAATCGCTGGTTTCCGAAATTCTAGAGTTAAATTCGCAGCGGTCGGCAACCCAAGACAAAATTTTTGAAGAAGCAAACTTCATGGCCTCAAAACAAAATGAAGCTGGCGATCATGTCATAGTGGTTCATGGCCCATGGCACGAGGGCGTCCTCGGAATTGTAGCTGCCAAGCTTGTCGAAAATTACGCCTGCCCAGCCATTGTCCTCGGAGAAAATCACGAAGGTGAATTTCCTGTTTTGCGTGGATCCATGAGAACCCCCGCCCCCTACAGCAGCCTAGAACTTCTAAGCGGAGCCAAAGAATCTTTGATCCAATTTGGCGGGCATCAAGCTGCAGCCGGAATGCAGCTGAAGCTTTCGGAATTCTCTAACTTCCACACCGCCCTCAACAAAACCTTTGCCGATAAATACATCGGCCAAACAGAAGATCTATATGTAGAACAAGCCTACGACGCCGAACTCGGTGGCCCCGGCGAGGTGAGCGTTCAAGACGTGACATCTCTGTCAAAAGCTGAGCCCTATGGAGCCGGCAACCCAGAACCTACATTTTTGCTTCGAAACTACCCTGTGGAAAATTTTACTCTCCTGAAAGAAAAGCACTTAAAAGCCAAGAAATCTTTTGGAAGTCCTGAGTTGATTGGATTCAATTTAGCCACGAGTCTCCACAAACTAAAAGCTGATGGCGTGAAGGCTCTGGATCTTTTGGTCGTTCCAGAATTAAATATTTTTCGAAATCAAGCTCGCCCGCAGCTGAGAATTCAGCATCTGCGCGCCGCCGAAGCCCAGCTCTAAATATCTTATTTATTTTCGACGGGCATGCCCGGAAGTGAGGGGTTTGGCTTTGTCGGGGTCTTTCGTCTTGCAGGCGTTGCCACCTTCTTAGGCTCTTCGCCGACCTCACTCACTTCGTTCTGAGGGAGCTCAACCAAGCAGTCCTCACCTTCAGCACAATCGACTCGGTGATTATCCATATACCACTTTGCCGCAATGGCTCCCAAAAACAGAAAACCTAGGAGTAAAATCCATTTTCGATATTTCTTGTAAGAAGCCTTAAATGAGAACCTTCTGATCGGAGGCAACGTTGTCTCATTAACCTCAATTAATTCCGGATTGCCTCTCAACATTTGAGATTCCATCAAGAATTTTCGAATCCTAGCCTCGAAGGAGAGTGTGTGTTCTGCCATCAAATACTCTTGTAGAATTTGCGCAACGGCCTCTGCAGAACGTGGCCTATCCTCTGGATCTACCCGCAAACATCTCTCTATGATGTTGGTCAAGAGGCCAGGGACATCCCCGCGAATTTTCTCAATACGTTCAAATTTCCCGAGCTTAATGATGGAGTAGACACTTTTTCCATCTCTCTCAAAAAACGGTCTCTTGCCTGTGAGCATTTCATAAAACGTGATACCGAAAGCGAATAGATCCGCGCGTTGGTCAATCTTCTCTCCGAGAATTTGCTCTGGCGCCAGGTAGTGGGGTGACCCGATTAAGATTCCAGGTTGAGTGAGATTGGCTTCTCCGGGGTCAAGAGCAATGCCAAAGTCCATGATCTTTACTTCGCCGCGAGCGGTGACACGAATGTTGTCCGGCTTGATATCTCGGTGGATCATGCCATGCGAATGAACCTGAACAAGTCCCTGCAAAACTTTTACAGCAATCATGGTCGCGACATCTATGGGTAGCGAACCAATCTTTTCCTGAATTTGCGCGAGATCAAACCCATCAATGTATTCCATGATGATGTAAGACTCTTCTCCAACAACACGAAAATCATACACGTGAGCAAGGTTATGGTGGAGCAAGTTGGCAGACGATCTAGCCTCACGCTTGAAGCGCTCGCGAAGATCGGCGCTAGCGCGAAATTCAGCTTTGATTCTCTTAATGGCAACTGGTCGATCCAAATTCTTCTGGCGGCCGCGATAAACTTCGGCCATACCACCGATGGCAATTTTCTGAATTTGGTCGTAATCCGCTTCAAGCCCAACGAGTTGCTCAAAGCCATCTGGTGATTTTGTCATGGTTGCTACGTTAAATTCTAAACGAAGTCGGAATCTTGCGCAAAACACCTAGGCGCCACTGCACCGTCATTATCTGAGCCACCATTATTTCAGCTACCGTGAAAAATGTATAATGACCAAGTTGACCACAGGAATCACCAAGAACCTAGCCCTCAGTCTTAGATATGTTTTTCACGACGGCTTCTACGCTTCCGTCAACAAAGGCAATGTTGATCGGTTCGCCCGATTTGATTTGGCTTACTGACTTCACGGCCTTACCCGAGGACCCCGTAGCCATCGAGTAGCCTCTCTCAAAAACTTTCAACGGAGAAACAGCGTCCAAAACAGCGGCCCCCCTAGAAACCAACGAACGTTTGTCCGCCAACTTGGCGCGCATCAAATCTTCGAGCCGTGCCCTTCGCATTTTCAAAAGACCCCACTCATTGGCGATTCTCTTTTGAGGAGCCATAGCCACCATTCGATTGTAGAGGTAATCGACTTTTTCCTTGAAAGAATCCAATCGGCCCTGAAGACTATCCTCGAAAAACTCACCAAGGTTCTCCAGACGTTCAAACCAAGCTCTTTGATCTGGAACCACTTCTTGAGCTGCGTGGGTCGGAGTTGCTGAGCGGCGATCCGAGACAAAGTCCGCAATCGTAAAATCAATCTCATGCCCCACCGCCGAAACAATAGGCACATTGGAGGCCACGATCGCACGAGCAATTTTCTCGTCATTGAAACAAAAAAGATCCTCATACGATCCGCCACCGCGCCCCACAATGATCACATCAAGTGGCTTGTCCGATTCCTTACTAAATCGATTGGCCCTCGAAAGAGCTGATACGATCTCTCCAGGCGCACGATCCCCTTGCACCGAAGCATGAAATAAAAATATCTCCGCCAAAGGAAAGCGCTGCTTAAAGATCTTCAACATATCCTGCAGAGCTGCGGTTGATTTACCTGTCACAAGTCCGACTCTCCAGCATACTGCGGGGATCGGCCGCTTTCTCTCTTCTGCAAAAAGCCCTTCTCCTTCGAGCTTTTCTTTGAGCTGTTCAAACTTTAACTGGAGCGCGCCTACGCCCACAGGTTCGATTCGCTCGGCATTAATTTGTAGTGAACCCGATCCACCATAGAAATCAATTTTTCCACGAACAATGACTTCTAGTCCGCCCTTAATTTCGAAAGGAATCTTTTCCAGAGCGCCCTTCCACATCACGAGCCGAACTTGGGATGAATCGTCTTTAAGAGAACAATAAAGGTGTCCACTTCTATGAATGCCCTTAAAATCAGCGATCTCGCCCTGGACATAAACGGTGCCCATTTCGTTTTTTAGAGTTAATTTTAGTTTCTTACAAAGATCACTGACAGTCACAGGTCGAGGAGCCTGCTTGGCAGCCGATGGAGGAGCTAGCTCCGCTGAAGACAAAAGTTCCTGTGAATCATCAACTGTTGTTGAATCAATTGCTTCATCAGCAACACTGGCATCTTTTGTGGTGGCATCCGAGGCCTCCCCACCAAACAAGTCGACCTGCTTAGCATCCATTCTCGCCTTCAATCGTGGATGAATTCCCTTCACAGAGAAAGAGGTATTTTTGGACATTCTAAGCTTCTAATTAGAGCTTTGCTTATCGTCAACCGATGTGGACCTAAGCCTATTAACAGGTAGTTTAATCACAAATTCAGTAGGATACGCCGACCTCAACTCCAAACTACCTTCAACAGTTCTGATATAGGTGCTCGCCAGACTCAGCCCCATCCCCGTTCCTTCGCCTGGCGATTTCGTCGTAAAAAAGGGATCCATAATCTTGGATGCAAACTCGGCAGGAATCCCTTTTCCAGAATCTCTAACAACAATAGAGAATGTGCCGTCGAGCCCCTCTTCAAAGGATACATGGACCCACTTTTCATCGCACTCTCTTAGCGCATCCTTTGCGTTCGACACCAAATTCATCAATGCCAAAACCAATTGCATAGGCAAACACTTGATGGCAACACTAGGGATCTCGTCGATCCTCAACTCAACATTCTCACTCTCTAAGCGTCTTACAGAGAGCGACTTCATCTCCTCAATGATCAAAGATAGCGCGGTCCATTCTTCAACTCCACCTTCATCATTTCTAGATATGGTTTTGAGTGATTTCACAATCTTTGCGATTCGATCTACCGTGAACAAAAGTTTTGCCCCCACTTCTGATAACTGAGAGCGATCAATCGGAGTTTCCTGATCACCGGCAATCTTGACGACTCGATTTGAATACCCCATCAGAATAGACAAAGGATTGTTGATCTCATGAGCAATTCCACCCACCATTTCACCAATCAATGAAAACTTTGCCGCCTGCTCATGCCTCTTCCTGTCGTCCTCCAAACGCTGCTCAGCCAAAAACTGCTGATGCACGTTGAGGCAAACCATCATCGTCTCTCCACGTCCTAATTTTGATAGGGTGACAATATGCCACTCCTTAACTTCTGAGTCCGATCCTACTGTTTCAATTTCAAGATCTCTCTGCACTAGTGATTCGCTACCCTTCGAAAAACGAGAAATAAGCGAAAAAAGTCCCGCATTTAAAATCGTACCCTTGCCGTCAAACAAGTGTTTCGCCTCGGAATTGGAGAAGAGATGGTGGCCAAACAAATCGAAGATTGAGATTTTCGCCGGAACACTATCGATTATATGTTGGATATGCTCGTTCTGCGTCCTCAACTCGGCACTCGATATGACTCGCTCAAACAACATCTGCCTATGCTCCCAGGTCTGACGCAGTAAATAGATAAGATACAAAACCAGAACCATGACGAAGCCCGTGATGTTACCGAATTGACCCGAAGTAAAAACTGGAATCAAAGGTATCGATAGCAGCACCACGCTAAAACACAAAAAAAGAAGAGGCATTGCAGCCAGTGACACTGATGCAGAAGCGGTGATCCCGGCGATAAAGAAAATGTTTCCAAAAGACGTTAAGTTCGTCGGGGCAAGATGCAGAAAAGCTCCCTCGAGCGAAAAAGCCCAGACAAAAGCCTGCAGCATCACAACAAACGATGTTAGAGGAACAAAAAAGGAACAGGAATCTGGCCTCTCCGAAGTAGAACATTCTCGAACCCTGTGCCTGGATATATAGATTCTAAAAACCGTTGAGACCATGAAAACAATCGCCAGCAGGAAAGCAGATTCCCTCGCGCTCCACGGATTGATCCAAAGAAAGAGGAGATACAAAGCACCCGAACCTACTGACGCGCCTACCGCGCGACGAGCGGTCTCAGCTTGAACCGCCCCAGCAAATTCCTTGTTTATCTCCATCAATACGCTCCCCCAGGATTCCCTCTTTATTCTACATAAGCTCCAACGGAAGCGTGGTTTAAGTTTTCTTATCAACCTGAATTTATTAGCTTATTTGACTCAAAAAATAGAAAAGCCTCTCTGGCTAGACCAGAGAGGCTTGATGAGCGAGCTAACGGCTTTTTGAGCCTTATAGAATCAATTCAGCGCCACGCCAAACCAATCTCCGACACCGTCATTTGGATCTTCGATGTTCTCATACCCATCTCTCTCAAATATACCCGCCTCAATCTCTTCTCCGTTGAGGTAAACCTTTTCACCATTTTCATCGGCAACGACTTTATATTCAGCCACAAAGTCAGAGAACTCAAAACGCGCCGCCAACTCCCCAGTCATTTTTTCTTCTGTGCCTTCAACTCGGCCAGCGATTGCGATGTTAATGCGTCCCTCAGATTTACTTTGGATGTAACCATTGCCCGAGATTGTGCCTTTTCCTGAACCAGTGTTTTGCTGAGCTTCAATCGCAAGTTTTACATTCATTTCAAATTCAGTAACGTCCGTATATCTCTTAAATTCTTCACTAAGAATAGCAAATTTTGTGTCTAACCCCATGGTGATTCGAATGGAATCAGAAGTAATTTCTTGCTTGCCTTGAAGGGCCAAATTCATAGCCACCGGGCAGTCAGCCCCATAAAGAGAGAACTTCAATTTCATGCTGGCAAGGTTTCCGCCAATACCGCCCCCACCTTCACTATCATTGGATTCAAATTCTCCTTGGCAAGATCCGAGGGCGTCTTCCATCAGTCCGGCATCAGGCCCTTCGAACTCAGATGATGTGTCAGCAAGCGCTGCCCCAAACATAGAGGCTCGAGCGTCAAAGGTGCTGTCAAGACTACTTAAACCTTGTTTCTTTTTTGCGACTTTTTGGGATGAGTCAGCGACTGACGCAGTCTCGGAGACAGCCTTATTGAAACGAGCTTTTTGCTCTGCAGTTAGAGGGGCCAAAGACCCTCCACAAGAAGTCAAAACGTAAGCCAATAGACCGATTAAAAGTGTGTTTAGTTTCATGAAAATTCCTCCAGAATATTTGGGCAAGGACTCCTGGGTCCCGACCGGCCACTTTTTAAGCAGAGACAGATAGGGGGTCAAGGCAAGAAGCTAAGAAGTCAGCAAATGGCAGGATGGTTCTGAGCCATTTTCGGGAGAAAATTCAATCGGGTCTTGACCTCTCAGCTGAATCAAACTACATCTGTCCGAGGTCTTAACACCATGCTGAAAGCCGCCGAAAAGCGAGGATCAGCGCCTGTCCTAAACGACAAGTGGAGCGGTAGTTAAGTTGGTTATAACGCCGGCCTGTCACGCCGGAGGCCGCGAGTTCGAGTCTCGTCCGCTCCGCCATTTATCTGCCCTT